>DJVD01000072.1:0-7538 GCA_002440805.1 Chloroflexi bacterium UBA6265 | reverse complement strand
ATGACCCGCACCTTCACCTCATCCGATCCGGCCACCACCGGCACCACCACGATTAATGTCAGCTCGCATGCATTCAAGGATCCGGCGTCGGCCCTGGCAGCCCTGCCGCAGTACGCCGCCATCCTGGAAAGCTACGGCTGGGTTCCGGTGGAAGGTGAGCAGTACGGCGATGGATCGCGCACATTGGTGTGGACCAATCCTGATACCGGCGAAGATGCAGTCACCATTTACGTGGTCGAAGGCCAGTTGCTGTATCGCGTGTTTGCGATCGGCCCATCCGGCTTCGATTCCACCCCCAATGCGATTCACGTTGTGAATCAGTTGCTGGAGTCGTAGGTCATGTTTCGTGGCGAAAATGTCATCGGTATGCTGTTGCTCTTGCTCTGTGCCGTGGTGGCCGTGATCATGGTGGTCGCCATCACCAGCGGCCGGCAGCCAACAGTGCCTGACAACATGCGCGTGCCGTTCACCGTCATTGGCATCGGGGCGATGGTTGTGATGCTGTGGCAGCGGTTCTCGGGCAGGTTTCGTCGCAAGTAGCCGCGCTCTGGGTACACTCAGTATGGATATCGGTGGCAACGCACTGGCAAACATGATGGAGGCCAACTGGTGGTGGATGAGATCAATGAGCCAACGCAGCATCAGGGTGACGATTCAGGCCGCACCAGTCGCCTGAAACAACGCTTTGGTGGCGGACAAACCACCGAGGATGGCCGACCGAAATCGGTGTACGTCATCTTGTTTGCTGGGGTAGCCGCCCTCGTGATCCTGCTGTTTGTGGTGTATCTCTCGTCCGACCGCAGTATTCCGGATCAACCGATCTGTTCCACGATCTCCGTCGACCAGGCCCAAACCTCGGTGCTGGAAGGTCGCATTCGCGGCATCACTATCGCGTACGACGATACCGCCGAGCCGCCTTCCGCTCCCAACTGGGGACCGGTGCTGGTGCGCCTGAACTACACCGATGGCCAGTGCGCCAACATGCCGCAGGGCATCACCCAGCAGGATCGGCTCTACCAGCTTATCGGTACCATCACCATGTACAACGATGTCACCGAGAACCAGAAGGTAGAGATCAAGTACGATCGCTCGACCGAGTTGTCGGAATCGCTCTTCCAGACCCCGACGCCGCTGCCGACGCCGGAGCCGGACGTTACACCCACCCCAACCGAAGAGCCCACCCCGGCCTTTACCCCGGCACCTACTGCCCCGGGCATGATCGGGCCGGTCATCAACTTCGCCACGCCGGAAGATGCGCCGTAGAAGGTGTAGCGCTGGCCAGTGGGATTACCTGTGCGGACGGCAGGGCAACGCCGGAATTCCACACCTGTTCTGTGCCTGATCACTCCGTGCGAAGTTGTGTTGAGTCAAGCGAACGGGCGATCACCCTTTCCTGGCCACTATCCACTTCTGCTTCGACGGAACCCTGGTTACCCAGGGTTCCGTTCAACTCCGCGTGCCTGATACCGTGCAGGCCCTCCTATAGCTACACATCCAAATGATGGCAGGTTGCCCCGTTGCCACGGCAACAGACGGCACTCCAAGTCCGCAAAACGTTTTCGTCAAAATCGAACGACATCCGGGCACCCGGAATGGCTTTTTTCTGGACGCAGTAGGGGAAATCAGCACGCCTTGAGCAACTTGTGCCAAAGTTTCTCTCTCATTCACAGCGAACGCCCGCTGATACCCTATAGGGGTATTCAGTGTGGGTACCTGGAGACCAGCGACTTGGATTCAGTCGAGGAGGTTGAACATGCTAAAGAATGTTTCCCGACGACGCTTCGTTACCAGCTCAGCGCTGGGCATCACCGCCGCAACGCTAGCCACCCCGGGCTCGCGAATGCTTTTTGCACAGGACGCCACTCCCGAGGCATCGCCAGCAGTCGATGAGGCTGGCCATGAGCATGATGAGGGCGAACTGTTGACCGCTCCGGCGCACCCAGCGCCCATCGATCCCCTCCGTGAGGGATGGGCGGGCCTGGCTTTCATTGGTGGCGGCGAATCCAACAAACTCTGGGTGGTGGATGCCAAATACCACAAGCTGGTCACATCCATCGATGTCGGCGGACCCGCCACGAGTGACCTCTTGAAGGTGCGCACCGAGGCAGACCGATATCCCAACCTCTACGATGCCCATGCCATGGTATGGAACAAGGACTTCACCAGGTTCTACACCGTCAACTCCTGGGAGTATGAGCAGTCATACGCCATTGAATTTGACCCATTGACCTTGCGGGAAACTCGCCGGGCACCGGCGGGCGAAGGCGGCCACCACAGCGCGCTGTCCCCTGACGACAAGTTCCTCTACGTCGCCAATCAGTACGCCACCACCGTATCCATCATTGATACCGAGACCATGACAAAGGTCACCGACCTGGACGTGGGCATGGGTGCAGATTACATCACACCCTCCATGTACTGGGACGGGAAAGCAATTGAGACCGATTACCTGTTCGTGAGTGCCGACAAAGAGCCCGCAGTGGTGGCAATCGATTGGCGGACCAATACGGTCGCCAAGTCCATCCCGGTGAGCGGCGCGAACCACGGTGTGAACATCACGCCGGACGGGAAGCAATGCTGGGCCGCCGTAGGTGGCGGGCAAGAGATAATGGTTATCGATGCCAAAACCTTGGAGGTGGTGGATCAGTTCAGCCCGGTCGAAGGGTCACCGATTCACGTCTCATTCGCGCCCGATAGCACCGCCGCCTATACCACGATCGCCACGGCGGAAGGAATCTTCCTTTACAAGATCGATGTGGCGACGCGGGAAGTTATGTGGCGAGCCCCGGGTTCCGGCGCCCACCTGATGATCTCACCGGACGGTAAAGAGGCATGGACGCTCAATCACACCTTCGAGCAGGGTGAGCGCTACCCCTATATCCTGGGCGGCCAAACGCTATCGGCAGTACGTGTCTTTGACACAGAGACCGGTGACTGGATTAATGAGGTCGTCTTCGAGCGTCGCCCGCATGAAATCCAGTTCGTTCCGTACACGGCCGTTGGCATGTACCAGGATCCGAAAGAAGCCGCGACAGAATCGGATGCCGTTCCGGTACCGGAAGGTGCGCGACGCGTCACCATCATTGCCGAGTTCGACCAGTACTTCGCTGAGAACAAGGAGAGCGCATTCACGGCCACGGAGGGTGAGGTGCTCCAGTTTGAGATCGTGAACAAGGATGGCTACCTGCACAACTTCCTCCCGGATATGAATCAGGCCTTCTCGGAGTTCGAGCCGGTCAACATCGAGGGACTGCAAACCGTGTATGTCGATTACACCGTGGACGTAGCGGCTGGAACCTATACCTGGGTGTGCACCCTGCATCCGGGTATGGAAATCGATATGGTTGTGGAATAGCAATCTGTCAGATCTGGCCATGGGTCAAGAAGATATGGAGAGGCGCCCGCAATGCGGGCGCCTCTCCTGCTGCAACGATGCCGTTTCCCCAGTGTGGTGACCCGGCAACCAGTCGGGCAGGCTGGCGCAGAACGACTATCACGTGACCAGATGTGCAGGGTTGACATTGATTGTCTTGATTAGCCGAAACTAAACGCATTAGCATGCTCTTCCCGGCACATCGCCGGCAAAGGAGCACAGCGATGGCCGCACAATCGAAACCTTCACAACTCACTCCGTTTGCCTGGCTTTCGATTATCACGGCCGTTGTCACGATCTCGCTGAAAACTGCCGCCTGGCAAATGACCGAATCGGTCGGCCTCCTCTCCGATGCCCTGGAATCGATCGTCAACCTCGTGGCGGCAATCGTGGTGCTGATCGCCCTCATCGTTGCCGCCCGCGAACCCGATGAACAGCACGCCTACGGACACAGCAAGGCCGAATACTTTAGCTCCGGGTTGGAGGGAGGCCTCATCTTCCTCGCCGCGCTGGGTATTTTCTATTCCGCCGTTCCGCGGTTATGGAACCCGCGGCCGCTGGAGGACATCGGCATCGGCATCGCGTTTGCCTCCGTCGCATCGGTGATCAATGGCCTGGTTGGCCTGCGATTAATGCACGCTGCCCGCGAGCATCGCAGCATCACGCTGGAATCGGATGCACGCCACCTGTTTACCGATGTCTGGACAACCCTTGGCGTGGTGGCCGGCGTGGTGCTGGTGAGCCTCACGGGCTGGAATCGGCTCGACGCGATATTGGCACTTTCTGTGGGTGTCTATATCCTGCTCACCGGGTATCGGCTGGTGCGTGCGTCGATTAATGGCTTGCTCGATACCGCCCTCTCCCCGACAGATCTCACCGCCTTGCACGATATCCTCAACCGCTGGCAGGAGCAACATGGAGTGCTCACCCACGCCGTGCGCACTCGCCAGGCGGGTCGGCGTCGATTCGTTTCCATGCATGTGCTGGTGCCGGGCGACTGGACAGTTGATCGCGGCCACCAGTTGGTTGGCGAGATTGAGGCGGAGGTGCGTGCCGCCCTTCCCGATTCCACCGTGTTTACCCACCTGGAGCCTCGAGAAAAGCCGGAGAGCTGGGACGATATCGGCCTGGATGTGCAACCGCCGCTGTGACACTCGTAGCGCTGTTCTTCCGTTATGCTTGGATCACTGTCCAATGTCATACCGCTTGAGGAGAAACCGATGTCCCAGACGTCCCTCGGATCCCTGTATGCCGCATTCAAGTGCGGTGATATCAATCGCCGCACATTCCTGCAACGCGGAGCCGCGCTCGGCATCAGTGCCGGGCTGCTCACCTCGTTGGCCGCGAACACGGCCTCGGCGCAGGATGCTACCCCTGCTGCCACGCCACAAGGCAGTATGTTCCCCGATGCCGGTACCGAGAACCAGGAGCGCGGGTCGGCCGGCGAACTGCGGGTGTTGGCGGTGCAGGCTGCAAGTAGCCTGAGTGTCCACAATGCCACCGGCGGCAAGGATATCTCTGCCGGCATGGTGATTTCGGAGCCACTCCTCAGTTACGATGGCGACGGCGCCCTGGTTCCGATCCTGGCGCAGGAAGTGCCCAGCCTGGAGAACGGCCTGCTGGCAAACGACCTTGGCTCGGCCACCTTCAATCTCAAACCCGATGTGGTGTGGAGCGATGGCACCCCGTTCACCGCCAACGATGTCAAATTCACCTGGGAATGGAATATCGATCCCGCGAACCAGAGCATCGATCGCGTCAGCTGGGAAATCATCAGCGATGTCGAAGTGGTGGATGACCTCACCTGCACCATCACCTTCGATCCACCGACGTTCGGCTGGTTCCAACCCTGCGCTGGCAATATCGGCGCCCTGTACCCCGCCCACTTCTGGGCCGAATCGGATGATGTTGCCCAAACCAACATCGATTTCTCCCTCAGCCCCATTGGCACCGGCCCGTACAAGCTGCAGGAATTCAAGCCCAACGAGGAAGTGACCTACGTCGCCAACGAAACCTTCCGCGAAGCCAACAAGCCGGCGTTCAGCACCTTTGTGCTGCGCGGCGGTGGCGATCCCACCACCAGCATCCAGGCGGTCACGATCGGTGACGAGTGGGACCTGGCATTCACATTGATGATCGATCCGGAAACTCTGGCCTCGATTATTGGCAACGAAGGCGAAGTGCTGGGCGCGCTGGGCACGGGCGTGGAGAAGATCCAGGTTAACTTCAGCGATCCCAACACCGAGGTGAATGGCCAAAAGAGCGAGGTGAATACGCCACACCCGTTCCTCACCGATGATGCCGTGCGCAAGGCGATGAGCATGGCGATCGATCGCGACCAGATTGCCGAAAAGCTCTATGGCTCTCCGGCCACATCAAACATGCTGGTCGGCCTGACGGCGTTCGAATCGCCAAATACGGAATTCGTGTACGATCCCGCTGCCGCCGAGGCCGTGCTGGAAGAGGCCGGCTGGGTGATGGGCGCGGAAGCGCGCGAGAAAGACGGCGTGGAGCTCGCGCTCGTGTTCACCTCCACAGTGAACCAGCGCCGGCAGCGCACGCAGGCGGTGGTGAAGGCGAACCTGGAAGCGATCGGGTTCAAGGTGGAACTCAACCAGGTAGATGGCTCCATCTTCTTTGATGGAGATATCGAGAACACGCAGAATTTCACCCACTTCTACAGCGACCTGCAGATGTACACCGATGGGGCCACCAGTGCATACCCGGTGAATTACATGAAGTACTGGTACGCTGGCCCGGACAATGAGAACGTGGCCCAGCAAGGCAACGGTTACAGCGGCACCAACAAAACTCGCTGGGTCAGTGCCGAATACGATGCCGCCTTCGATGAGCTGGTCGCACTGGTTGATCCGGCAGATGTCGCCGCCCAGTTCATCCTCCTCAACGATATGGTGGTGGAAAACGTGGTGGAGATTCCGCTGGTACAAACCTTTGCCGATCTCTTCGCCATCAATCACCGCATTCGCAAGGAGAATGTGGTGGTGAGTCCGTTCGGCGATCTTTACTGGAACCTCGCCAACTGGAATTTGGCTGAGTAACTGCAGCACGCAAAACGGCCCCGGCTGGATAAATCCACCGGGGCCGTTTGCCTTGTCGATTCATTGCAATGCTCAGGCTATATCCCGAATGCCGCAGACGAGCGCATCGCCGTGTTGATCGGTCCAGCGCTCGAGCGCGAGGATATCATCGTCGTCCAGGTGGTACTCGCTGCCACAGCTGGGGCATTTCACCACATGAACGCAATCGCCACGGGCCTCGCACCAACTGATCACGGTTCCGAAGGTGAGGCAATCACCCTCGCACAAATGGGCGATGACCTCGGCTGCGCCCGGGCTCATTCTCTCGACTGTAGTCTGGTCGACACGAACGAAATCGCTCATGGAAGGGGTTCCTCCTTTCGAAGGGTGCACAAAATGGATGGTTGCGGCGTTGCTGTATGAAGTTGCATCGTTGCAGTTTGGTCATGGTAGCCAAATCGACGCATAAATGCAACACAGTGGGCAGAATACATTTTGTGATGGTTTTCACAGTTTGGTGGTTCGTGCCGCAACCGCTTGGGCGAAGATCACAAACGGCAATCCAGGGATGCTGGCATCGTTTCCCACCGTATTTCGCCCGGTATTGCCGGCGTCAGTCGAGAAACCGGCCCAGGATTGGGTATGCTACAGGGCAGAAGCGACCATCCCTCCTCGCGAGAAAGGGCAACAATGCAATCCAAAACCGAAGATGTCCACCAGGAAGTGCGCCGGGCGTTGCAGACGGATACCACCAGCATCGGCCGGCGAGAGGTGGAACTCTACGTTCGCACCTACATGACCCTGCTGGAGAGCTCGAGTCCAATCGCGCTGCGATCGCTGGAACCGGCCCATCTCACTGCCGGGGCATCGTTGCATGCCGGTGCCGAAGAGCCCGAGCCGGATATGAACGCGTTCCTGTACAGCGCCAACCGGCTGCCAGCGGGCATTGTGCATGTGAGCCACGTGATTTTGGGGCAAACCCGCAAAAGCTTTACCGATGCCGGCTTCAACCAGGTGCACGATTGGCAACCGGTGAGCTCGCCCGGTCGGCGGCGACGCTGGTACTGGGATGGTGCCGAGATGCTGGCGGCCTACATCGCCTCGTCCTCGGACCTCGATGACCTCAT
>DJVD01000148.1:6979-12102 GCA_002440805.1 Chloroflexi bacterium UBA6265 | reverse complement strand
GCCAACCCAACGACTGGTTCGGCCAACTTATGCACCGCTCCACCGATGGGGGCAAGACGTGGGAAAAGATCAATAGCGAGTTCGTGTACAACGGCGAAACCGGTACCCACCAGTGGTACGATGGCACCCCGCATCCGTGGGAGTTCAAGCGCGTGTGGCATGTGGAGCCAAGCATCCACGATGAAAACACCTTGTACGCCGGCGTCGAAGACGCTGCCATGTTCAAATCGACCGATGGCGGCGATTCCTGGACGGAACTCGCCGGCCTGCGTAACCACAGCACCGGCAACAATTGGCAACCGGGAGCCGGCGGCATGTGCCTGCACACCATTCTCCAGCATCCCACAGATCCAAATCGGCTCTATATCGCGATTTCCGCCGCCGGCGCCTTCCGCACCGACGATGGTGGCGAAACCTGGCTACCGATCAACAAGGGACTCCGTTCCGAGTACATTCCCGATGAGGATGCCGAGGTTGGTCATTGTGTGCATAACCTGGCCATGCACCCGTCGAAACCAGACACCGTGTTCATGCAAAAACACTGGGATGTGATGCGAACGGATAACGCGGGCGACCTCTGGACCGAGGTAAGCGATAACCTGCCCAGCGATTTCGGCTTTCCAATTGTGGTGCATGCGCATGAACCCGAGACCATTTACGTGGTTCCCATCACCAGCGATTACTACCACTACCCGCCCGATGGCAAGTTGCGTGTCTACCGATCACGCACCGGTGGCAACGACTGGGAGGCACTCACGGAAGGATTGCCACAGGAGAATTGCTACGTCAACATCCTCCGCGACGCGATGAGCACGGACAAGCTGGAGAGCTGCGGGATCTACTTCGGCACCACCGGCGGGCAGGTATACGCCAGCAACGATAGCGGCGACACGTGGCAAACGATTGTGCATGACCTGCCGAAGGTTCTGAGCGTGGAAGTGCAGACACTCTCATGATTCGCGTGATTATTCCATCCCAGCTGGGATCGCTCACCGATGCCCCGCGCGAGGTGGAGCTTGATGTGGCCGCCCCGGTGACGCAACGGCGAATTCTGGATGCGTTGGAGTCGGCCTACCCGTCGCTACGGGGGATGTTGCGCGATGCCAGCACAAAGAAGCGTCGGCCGATGATCCGGTTTTTCGTCGCCGAGGAAGATATCTCCCACGACAATGCGGATGCGGAGTTGGGCGACGATGTGGCCAGCGGCAAGGAACCGTTCTGGATTATCGCCGCTATTTCCGGTGGTTGAGCATGAACCGTCGAAAATGCTATCAACGAAGGACATTCATTCGTGACTCAACCCACTCCCCTCGATCATACGTTCACCGCGCCAATAGGTGTTGATGTGAAGGGCGACGTTTGGTCGTGCGTCGAAATGCCGAATTCGGTTGAGTTCTTCGGAACTGGCAAATCGGTGAAGGTGAATGTGACCGTCGATGCCATCGAGCTCCAGAATGTGGGTTTCATGCCCACCGGCACCGGCGGCCACATGCTCTCCATCAGCACGAAGTTGCGTAAGCAGCTCGGTAAGGATATCGGCGATGATGTCACCGTGCAGCTTCACCAGCGGCTCACCTAACCTCAAAACGCGCGATTAAGTCCGAAGATGGGTGATGTTCGGTGAAATCACCGTATCCTGGTATATCCAGTGAAGAAGTATCTGCCGATCAGACCAGACGGAAAGAGTCGTATCGCATGCAGATCTCGAATCAGCCGGTAGACGTGTGGCTCGAGTCATTGGACGACCCACGGCTTGACGATGTGAAGGAGCTGGATGCGATTATCGCTGACGCCTTTGCGCATGCGTCACGTGTATTGTGGGTCGGCACGTTTTGGGGCGGGAGCGACCAGACGATTATCGGCTACGGCGACCTGTACCAACCTCGACCGAAAGGCGAAGTTGTTCACTGGTTTGTCGTAGGGCTGGCTTTACAAAAATCACATATCAGTTTGTACGTAAATGCAGTTCAGGACGGCAAATACCTTGGACAGGCATTCGGAAAGCGCCTGGGCAAGGTGAAATTGGGATCGGCCAGCATTACATTCAAAACGCTGGCCGATCTTGATGTCGATGTGGTGAAAGCGATGCTTGTGGAGGCTCAACATCTGACGAGATAGTGGGCACTACGTGAATTCGTACTTCACCTGTGCGGAGTTGTTTCCACGAGTGAATGCGTACACCCCATCAGGTTGCAATCGATACACTTCCGCCCGATTCCCATGTGGGTTAAGCAGTGCTCCATCCGTTACCTCAAAGCGAAAGAACTCCGGATACTTCCCTTCGAATATTCGGGCCAGGTTGGTCAATGACCTTTCATCGGTGTGGCGGATAATTTCGCCGCGGGCGATCACATCCATGCCGGTAGAGAAGGATGTGCTGCCAATATGGACGGATGCTCGCGTATTCTGCGCTATATTCCGCGCCTTTTGCTCATACTCACCAGTACAGAATACGAATCCGTCTTCCGTCCACGTTCCGGCGACAGGCACGGTGTGGGGTGTGCCATCGGGCAAAACCGTCGTAAGGCCGTAGACCTCGGCATCGTTGAGTGCTCTCGTGATTTCCTCCCAGGTTGGGGCGACGGCATCAGGAACGCTGTAGCGATGATCGACGGCGATATTGATCGGTTTCATTTATCTGCTCCCGCGTTGAAATCAAAACGGGCAGACGCGAGTGGGTTCTCGCGATGGAATGCGCGTATATGGGTCGGCACAATGCGATAGACCCACATATCCTCTTCTGTGCCCTTGAACCGCCAGGGTTGCGGATACTTCTCAGCCATTTGCTTGCCGAAACGCAGCCGATCTTCCATCTCGGTCATCTCCTCGGCGGTGCCGTGAACGGCCACATTCAGGCCCTTGTTCAGTTGGTTATCACCGATGAGTGCCTGGGCCACCGGGTTCGCCTTCAGATTCTTGTATTTCTGCTCGGACCGCGGATTACATGTGTACAGCGCGCCATCATGCCAGATACCAATGACTGGCACCGAGTGCGGAATACCATCCTGCAGGGATGTGATCCAGTACATTTGGGCCGCAACGAGTTCCTTTTCGACATCGATCCACTTGATAACATAGCTGCTTTCGTCTTGAGAATGGGCGTATTTCAGTTCTGGCTGGTTCGTCATTCGTCAGTCCTTTCCTTTCGACTTTAACTGCTCGCATGTTAAGTCATGAGGTGGCAGCAAACTTCTCATTTCTTGCTGAACAGGCACACGGCAGCGTGCCTTTCAGGATTGCCAAGCTTTTCAGTCAGATATAGACTCAGTCAAACGTCCGAATTCCGGACGCACATACATCGGAACGGTCATCCCAGGCTGTTCCTGCCTTCACACACTTCTGCGCATTCGGCGCGGGAGGTAAGCTCACGGAGTAGTGTATGGCCCTCTCAACGATATCCGGGTACCCCCGGATTGGCAGCAATCGCGAACTGAAAAAGGCACTCGAGCAGTATTGGAGCGGCAAGATCGCCGCATCCGATCTCCTCGCGGTGGGTGCCGACATCCGTGCCGCGAGCCTCGCCACCCAACGCACTGCCGGGATCGACCTGGTTCCGGTGAACGATTTCTCCTTCTACGACCAAATGCTGGATACCACCGCGATGGTCGGAAATGTTCCTGTCCGCTACGGCTGGCATGGCGACACTGTGGATATGGATACGTACTTCGCCATGGCCCGCGGTGCTACTGGCGACCACGATGTGCCGGCCATGGAAATGACCAAGTGGTTCGATANNAGCTGCTGCGGGGGTGGCGCGCAAGCACAGGAAATGACCAAGTGGTTCGATACCAATTACCACTACATCGTGCCGGAGCTCGGCCCGGAAAGCACGTTCCGCCTCGCCAGCACCAAGCCGTTTGACGCGTTAGCCGAGGCGCAGGCAGCCGGTGTCGATGCGAAGGTTGTTCTGATCGGTCCGATCACCTACCTGCTGCTCGGTAAATCCGAGGATGATGCATTCGATCGACTGAGCCTGCTGGACGCGCTCCTCCCAGTCTACGAGGAGGTAATTGCTAAACTCGTGGCCCAGGGTGCCCGGTGGATTCAAATCGATGAACCGATCCTGGTGACCGGGGTGGACGACGCTACCGTTTCGGCCCTGGCACGTGCCTGCGAGGCCATCGCGAACGCCAGCGGCAAAACACGCATCATCCTCAACACGTATTTCGATCATGTCGCCGATATCTATTCCCGCCTGGTCACGTTACCGGTCGATGGCTTTGGCTTCGATTTCGTCCGTGGAGGCGAAACAATCAACGCGATCCAGGAACATGGCTTCCCTGAGGACAAAATCCTTGTGGCAGGGGTCGTGGATGGCCGCAATGTGTGGCGCAACGACCTGCGCGTATCCCTGAGTTTGCTGGAACTTCTCGCCACCATCCTGCCCGCCAAACACATCCAGGTGAGTTCGTCGTGCTCCTTGCAGCACGTGCCCATATCCCTGGAACGCGAATCGGATCTCGATGACGAAGTTCGCAGTTGGCTGGCATTTGCCAACGAGAAACTGGTAGAGATCGAAACGTTGGCCACCGGGCTGACGAAGGGGGAGGATGCGATCGCCGACGCCCTCAGGCAGAGCGATGAATTGCAGGAACACGCCCGTATTTCTACCCGCAAGTTCAATCCCGATGTGCGTGCCCGCACGGAAGCGTTGACAACCGCATCAACCGAACGCGAACTGCCGGCCGATGCCCGCGCCCAAATTCAGCAGGAGAAGCTGCAATTGCCCCTGCTACCGACGACCACGATCGGCTCGTTCCCGCAAGTGCCAGAGTTGCGCAGCGAGCGGCGCAAGTTCGACAAGGGCGAGATCTCCCGGCAGGAGTACGAAGAGTTCCTGGAACAGCAGATTCGCGATGTGATCGCGCTACAGGAAGAACTCGGTATCGATGTACTGGTGCATGGCGAGCCCGAGCGCAATGACATGGTGCAGTACTTCGGCGAACAGCTGGACGGCTTTGCCTTCACGCGCCACGGTTGGGTGCAGAGCTACGGCAGTCGCTATGTGCGTCCACCCCTGATTTATGGCGATGTCAGCCGGCCACAACCGATGACTGTACGCTGGGCAACATTCGCCCAAAGCCTCAGCGACAAGCCCGTGAAGGGCATGCTCACCGGCCCGG
>DJVD01000148.1:0-6839 GCA_002440805.1 Chloroflexi bacterium UBA6265 | reverse complement strand
TACGCACATGTGCTATTCGGAATTCGGTGACATCTTCCAGGCAATCAGCGATCTTGATGCGGACGTGATCTCGATCGAGAATGCGCGTTCCGGCCTCGAGTTGCTGGAAAGCTTCCGCAATGAGGGGTACGACAAGGGTGTGGGTCCGGGTGTGTATGACATCCATAGCCCACGCGTGCCGCCAACCGAGGAAATCGCCGAGAACTTGCGACAAACCGTATCCGTGCTTGATATCCGCCAGGTATGGGTCAACCCGGATTGCGGCCTCAAAACGCGCAAGGCGCCGGAAGCAACTGCTGCCCTGCGCAACATGGTGGAAGCAACCAGGCAGGTGCGGGCGTCAGTGACAAAGGAATCTTGACCGAGGTGCCAAAAAGGTAGACTATGCGAGAGAGGCGGCACGTGCCCGCCTCTCTCTGGTTTTCCGTGTGCGTCACCGTCAGGCCCAACCGCTCCATGTCCTCATCGTTTCGCGACCTGCAGCAGGGTGCCCCTGCGTTCAGCACCTACTTTGCCACCGCCATCATGGCCCGGATGGCGAACGAAGGCCTGCGCCTGGCGCTCATCCTGGCTGCCGCGGCCACTCCCGGCGGTCTCAAGCTCGGCGGATTGCTGGTAGCGGCATTTCTCATTCCCTCGATCATCGCCGCCCCGTTCGTCGGCCGTATGGCCGATATGAGTACCAACCCTACCCGGCTGTACAGCATCGCCTTTGCGTTCAATGCGTTCATGATTGCGCTCTGCGGGCTTTCGCTGGAGATACTGCCAGCACCGATCATCCTGGTGCTGGCAGCCATTGGTGGCTCGGTTGGCCCGTTGATGCAGGGAGGGCTCTCATCGCTGGTGGGCACCATCGTGCCGAAGCCCCTGTTGCATCGCGGATATGCGATGGATGTTGTTACCTACAACGTCTCCGCTATCCTGGCACCGGCGGTCGTGGCGGCCGTGGCCGGATTTGTCTCGCCGATTGCAAGTTTGCTGTTGCTGTCGGGGATGATGATTCTGGCAAGCATCAATGTGTTGCGCCTGCCGATCAAGCGCGACGAAGAACGCGCGCTGATCGCTGCCCCATCGCCGATCGATGGCTTCAAGGCCCTGGCGGTGATTACGCCTTTGCGATCGACGGTGATTGCCACCAGCCTGGCAAGCATCTCCGTGGGTATCCTGCCGATCGCGGCAACCATGCTTTCCAATACCACCTTTAGCGTCAATGCCGGTGTGCTGCTTAGCACTATGGCCATTGGCGCCCTTATCGGTTCACTCACATATGCGTCGCGTCCGTTCGGGTTGGATAAACCGCATGTGATGTTGCCATTCGTCACCCTGGCAACGGCGCTGCCGCTGGCGCTGTTAACCATGGTGACAAATACGCCCATGGCGCTGTTGCTGTTTGTGCTGGCCGGGGCGTTGGGTGGTCCACAAGGAACAGCGCAATTCGCAGTGCGTGATCGGTTCAGCCCGCAAAACGTGCGCACGCAAGTGTTCACGCTCTCCACCAGCCTGAAGACCACATTTGCTGCCTTCGGTGCCGCCATGGCGGGACTGATTAGTGGTGCTTCACCTCAGGTGCTGCTGATCATCGCTGTCACCTGCACGGTCACCGGGGCGCTGATCGCGCTGGCGGATCTGCGCAAGAACGGCATGTTCGCCGATCGCAGGGAAGAACAACGTATCGTCGCCTGAGTTCGATTTTCAGGCAAAGGGCAGCGGTCAACGTCAGAACGTGTGAAATGTCGAAGCGCCAGGAAGCATATGCCTCCTGGCGCCACAGCTTCGCGCGTAGATCCGCTAGATGAACCATTCGGTTTCACGAGTGGTTTTCACCAGCACCTTGCCGCGCTTCATCACGATCAGCTTGGTAGCGAGATCAATGACCACATCGGACTTCTTGCGAGAGTCCACCATGATCAGATCCGCGGGCTTGCCAACCTCGAGGCCATAATCCTGGAATCCAAGTGCCTTCGCCGGTTCGGTCGTGATCATATCGATCACGTGCGGCATGTCATCGGCACCACCAAGGTGGCCACCGGCGATACC
Source organism: Chloroflexi bacterium UBA6265 (assembly GCA_002440805.1). Lineage (GTDB taxonomy): Bacteria > Chloroflexota > Chloroflexia > Thermomicrobiales > UBA6265 > UBA6265. The sequence goes on along the minus strand of DJVD01000148.1, from coordinate 4,802 downwards.
GAGCATGGCGATCTGGAACAGGTCGCCATTCCCGTACGGCGTGAAGGCGTTACGGATATTGTTCGAGGCGAGGCTGACATTCACGCCATGCGAACGCAGGAAGCGAATCGGCGTGAGCCCGCGGCGCACCTTGTGGGTATCGCCACGACCTCCGAGATGAAGGTCGGTAGCCGGGAGGCTGAACACACTGATGCCAGCGCGGGCCATGCCCTCGGCGATCGGCTTGAGGGCCTCCAACTCGAACGCACCCAGGCTGGTAAGGTGGCCCACGGCCACGCGGTTCTGGAAGCCTTCGCGCTCGGTTTTCTCGATCACGTATTCGATGGATGTGCCTTCGGCGTTATCCATGAAGTCCTGATGGAAATCGATGTCCTTATCAAACTTCTTCGCGATCTCGAAGACGGTATCAATGTGATCGTTGGCGGAGTAATCGTTGTACGGCACGCCGCCAACTACATCGGCACCCATCTCCATAGCATCGATCATCATCTGCTCGGTGCCTGGAGCCTTGTGGATGCCTTCCTGCGGGAAGGCCACCACCTGGATATCCGTATACGCCTTGTACTTCTCCTTCAGGGCCATGATTTCATGGAAGCCCGTGAAGCCGCCGGCAGGATCGAACTCCGACTGCGTCCGCATGTGCGTCACACCATTGAGGATTTCCATGCGCAGGGTCTTCTCGGCGCGCTCACGCACATCCTCAGAGGTGAAGGTGGGTTTGAGCTCGGCGGTAACGGCGATCGCTTCCTTCACGGTGCCGCTACGGTTCTGGCAGCGATCGGCCACCAGCGCCTTGTCCAGGTGGATATGCGCTTCCACCAGGCCCGGCAACACCACGCGGCCATCGCCCTCAATGACATCGAGCCCGGCAGCGTCGAGATTGGCACCGATCTCGGCGATGGTTTCGCCATCGATGCGAATATCAACCAGGCCATCGGTATCGTTGATGCGAACGTTCTTGAACAGGATTCCCATTCAGAGTTCCTTCCTTTTCCTACATTACGAGCGAAAAACCAAGCAGGACCAGCACACAGCCGAGGATGTACGGTGTGTTGCCGCGCACGACCTTCTCGATCGGCACCTGGAAGCCGGAGCTCAGGGCCTGCATGGTGATATTCACGAAACTCATTTGGCTGCCAAGACCGACACCCATGGTGACGAAGCCCATTTCCAGCGGCGTGAACCCAAGGTTCATCACCACCGGCAGGATGAGGGCGAGGATGGTACCGACATAGGCACCGGCCGGAACGCCGATAAGGAAGCCCGCCAGCACGCCCGCCGGAATCATTAGCCAGGAGGGAGCAACTTCGGCCATGCTGGAGATGGTATCGAAAGCGCCATTCTTCTCGATCAGGTAAATGAAGCTCAGGAAGTACCCCACACCAAACAGACGGGTGAGGATGTAGCTGGAGCCATCGACCAGGGAATCGAACGCCTTGTTCAGTGGGGTCTTGGTGAAAATCCAGATGAGGAAGATGGTAGTAAGGCTATACACCAACGGGCCGAGGACCGGCTGGCCAACCTGGTCGTTGATCCACGGGCCAAGGAGCACGGCAAACAGCAGGAAGGCGGCCGGGGCGGTGGTTTTCACCAGCTCGGACGTTTCTTCGGATGGAGCAACTACCTCAGACGGAGCATCCTGCTTGAACAGGGAGCCGTGCTTGCGCGCACCCCACCACGCGATCACGATGGCAATGGCGGTGAACACGAGCCAATACGGGCGCATGGTGGCAACGTAGTCGCCAATTGGCGTGCCGCTAATTTCCGAGAACACGCTGGATTCCAGCGACGCCGGCGAGGTTGTGAAGGCCACGGCAGCGGCAATGGACATACCGGCAATCAACTGCGGGATCGCGCCGGCCGCAGCGAAGGCAAGCGGGGCAAGTACCACGGCGGTACCTCCACCGATACCGCTCATGTACGTGGCCACGGACTGCAGCAGCACGATTGCGCCGGCGAGCAGTTCGGTGCGGCCGCGCACGCCCTTGTTCATGAGCTTCAGGGCGCTGGTGTAGCCACCCGAATTGAACACGGCGAAGGCGACGGCCGAGTTGATCACCGGCACCACCATGCCCAGGATCTTCGGCAGCGTTTCCATCAGCGTGGTGTTCGCGGTGGCCAGCGAAATGCCGCCGAGCACCATCGCCAACACAGCACCAACCAGGCCGGCCACGACCATGTGGACGCGCTTAAACAACAAGACCAACACCACAATCAGTGGCAAAATACTCAGGAAACCGTCCATCTACCTATCTCCAGCCCCTTTGACAGGTGACCCGGGTAGCCCCCGAATCCTGCCCATCAGAAGAGACATAACCACAACAAAAATCCAATCCACCCGGGAGAGGTGATTGCCTCTCCCCTCCCCATTTGATGTTTTTCCTACCAGCTCCCCATTCCGCCGGCCATTGCCGGTGCATGCTGGTGATGGGGCGTGCGCATTGCCGCATCGCTCCGAATCACCGTGCCCGCACCTTCTTCAATCGCGCGCGTCACATTCTCAATCGACGTCACAATGGCACGTCCGTTTGGTTGGCCCTCAAGGAACCGCAGGCATGCTTCCACCTTCGGCTTCATGCTGCCGGTGCCAAACTGACCCTCCTCCAGGTACCGAGCCGCTTCTGACGCCGTAATTTCATCGAGTTGTTGCTGTTCAGGTGTACCGAAGTTGATGTACATATTCGGCACTCCCGTGAGCACCAACAGCGTATCGGCACCGAGCTGGGCCGCGATCAGGGAGCTGGATTCATCCTTGTCGATCACGGCGTCTGTCCCGGTCAATTGCCCACCGGTGTTGACCACGGGAATACCGCCCCCACCCACAGTAATCACAACAATATTGCTACTGAGCATCGCGCGCACGGTCTCGAGCTCCACGATATTCTTCGGCAGTGGGCTGGGGACAACGCGACGGTAACCGCGTCCGGAATCTTCGATAAATGTCCAGCCGCGTTTGGCCGCCAGCGATTCAGACTCCTCCTTCGTATAGAAGAGACCCACCGGCTTGGTTGGGTTCTGGAAGGCATGATCCTGCGGATCCACTTCCACCTGGGTCACCACGGATGCGACCGGACGGTTGACACCGTTTTCGCGCAGCTTGTTGGAAAGCACCTGCTGCATGTGATAACCGATGTATCCCTGGCTCATGGCATTGCACTCGGCAAAGGGCATTTCCGGGATTCCCGCCTCCACGGCGTGGCCGTATTCGAAGGCGAGGTTAATTGCGCCCACCTGGGGGCCATTCCCGTGACCAATCACCAGGCGATGGTTTTTCTTCAGCAACTCCACCAGGGCATCGGCGACCACGGCAATAGCTTCTTTTTGTTCGGTCGGTGTCTTGCCGAGGGCGTTTCCGCCCAGGGCCACCACGATACGTGATGGATTCATTTTGAACTCCTTGTTGCCTCGGGTTCGGCCCGGGTCTCGATTGATCCGTGCCCGCCTGGAAGCGGGCACGAACCTTGTTAGGCAGCGACGGGCTGCGCGTACACGCTGTAATCCAGTTTGTTTTCCGATTTCGCCACCAACATGGCACTGAACGTATCGGAATCAACATTGAGAATGGTGCGGAGCATGCCCACGAACCACTCCACGCCGGCGAAGATGGCGATTGATTCCAGCGGCAGCCCCATTTGCGGCACCACAATGGAAAGGCTCACCAAACCCGCCCCCGGCACCACGGCGTTTGCCAACGAGGCGAACGTGGCCAGCATCACGATGTACAGGTAATCGCTGGCGGTGTAGCTAACGCCATATAGCTGGGCGATGGTGATGATGGTGATAGCCATGTGCATGGCCGCGCCGTTGCTGTTCAGGCTCACGCCCAGAGGCAGTACGATCTGCGAGATCTCGCCGCGGACGCCGAGTTTGGCCTCTGCATCCTCCATCTCAATCGGCAGGGTGACTGCCGAGGAGGTGGTGGCGAGTGCAACCATGCTCATGCGACTCACACCGTTGAGCAGGCCCATAAGGGGCACACGCGTCACGCTTACCACCACCACAATCCAGGCGGTGAGGAAGAGGAAGGTGGCGAGGCCGTATGTGCCCAGGTAACTGGCGAGCGGCTTGATCATTTCAATGCCGTACTTGCCAATGGACGTAGAAACCAGCGCAAACACACCCAGGGGTGCGGTGACCATCACCATTAGCACCACCCGCATGATCACGTTGTTGAATTCGTGGATCAGGCTGAGCAGCACGCTGCCCTGCTCGGGGTTGCCTTGCACCACCATCGCCAGGGCAAGGCCAAAGACGATGGCAAACACAATCACCTGCACGATCACGCCGTTGGCCATGGAACTGATGATGTTTGGCGTGAAGAAGCTGAGAATGGTGTCGTACACCGAGGTTGATGCGGCCGTCACCTCGGCGGATTGGTCGATCCGTTCGAGGTTGATGCTGACGCCCGGCTTGAACAGGACGGTCATGAAAATCCCGAACCCTGCCGCCAGCACGGTGGACACAAAGAACACCAGCACGGTTTTGAGGCCGATTTTGCCGCTTTCCTGCGGCCTGATGCCGCCGATCGCCTCGATAATCTGGCCCATCACCAGGAGGATGATGGACATTTGAATCAAACGAAGGAAGATTTGGCCGATGAGATCCACGACAGGAAATGTTCGGCCAACAACCAATCCGAAAATGACGCCGAGGATCATGGAAGCCATGATGAACAGGGTCATGTTCTTGTTATTCGGCCTTTTCACACATAGTACCTTTCCGGTAAAGGCCCGAATACGACGTTGCACCCGTTGTTAACAGGCGCGAATCCTGGCCGGCACAGGGCCGGCCAGGAGATGAAT
>DJVD01000268.1 GCA_002440805.1 Chloroflexi bacterium UBA6265 | reverse complement strand
GGATCACTGAAAATCACGGTCACCGCAATCCGGCCATCGGCCAGGTAGTTCAGGCTCTGCACATCCTGGATGGTGATGGCATCGGCCGGTGCCAAGGGCTCTGAGGGCGATGTCGCCCGGCTCGTCACCTCGTAACTGGCCCCCTGCGGATACACCTCCTGGAGCATTGGCTGGGTGAACAGGCGCAGCTGGCTCATGTACTGGTCCTGGTTGGCGCAGTTCACCATCTGCTCCAGGGTCCACATCACGTCGTTGGTGACATCGGAACCCACCGTCGCATCGCTGGCGCGCACCAGCGGCGTCCCGCGACGCGTTTCCGGATGAATACCGTGATGGAAGAGAGTGGGGATATCGGAGAATTGGAGCGGGGTCACCTCGCACACACCGAGGACCGGCGTGGCCACGGCCACCACATCGGGATTCTGCTGCCAGTTCTGGATATAGGCGATGACATCGCGAATTTGCTGATCGCTCATCTGACTGCGGAATCCCGGCATGGCTGTACCCTGAACGCCATTCTGGATCCAGTAGATAAGATCGGCATCCGGATGCACTTTGGCATGTGGCGCGGAAAAATCAGTTGGCGGCGGATTGAGGGCTTCCGAAAGCGGACCATTTCCCCGTAAACCATCACCATGACAACTGAGGCAATAGGTGGCATATACATCCTTGCCTCGAGCCACCATCGCCATATCGTTGGGATTAATCGCGCCCTCGCCGCTTTCCACGGCCAGCAAGGGATCGATTCGGCCCTGCAGGATCACCACCACGGCCAACGCCAGGGCCACTACAGCGAGGCCACCGGCCTCCTTACGCAGCGGCCCGCTGTTCACGGCCAGCGCCGTACTGAGGCCGAGGACGCCCGCCATCACCAGGCCGATCCCCGAAAGGCCGGCCAGCGCATCGAACTTCCACGGTGCGGCGGGTACCTGCACGGATTCGTTTTCTTCGCCGAAGAATTTGGTCACCGTGCTGATGCTGGATGGGAAGCCTGGCTCCTCGATCCGCACCGACACATTCCAGTCGCCGATCAGGCTGAACTCGGTGCCATGATGCTCAAAGGCGTTGCCCTGAACCCGGTACATCTGGATCGTCTTGGTGCCGATATCCGGATGGGTTGGGCTGGAGAGATCGATGAACACCTCTGTTTCGGTCTGCAGGTAGGTGCCTGGGGTTTCCAGGCGCAGGTGGTTGACGCCGGCCCGGCCTGGTGCCACCAGCAAAATGCCACTTCGACCGTCAAAATCCAGCGATTGCCGGTTTTGCACCGATTGCTCGAGAAGATCGGCGCGGGCCGGCGTCACCACATCCATGCCGGCTGTGAAGAAGAGGACTCCCGCGAGCGCCACGGCCAGTCCGGCGGGTGCAAGGTGCCCAGGCACGCCGACCCGAGGGGTGATGAGGACGATGACGGCGATGGCAATCGCGATGATCGCCACGATGCCCTGTCCCAGCAGAAAGCCACCGAAGGTCGTTTTGGTGATCGCATCGGCATTGCCAGCATAGACATTGGCGAGGTACAGGCCGGTAAGTAACGCGATGATGCCAGCAGACACCATCAGCCAGAGCGCCCGGGACCGGAAGGGGTGAACACGGCCGGGTACCGACCCGATAGAGACAATACCGATCGCTCCGCCGAGCAGCAGTGCCAGCGCAAGCAGGTGCAAATGGCTCATCACCACTGTGGTGACGCGGCCGATCTCATCGTCCATGGCATGGCCACCCAACACCAGGGTCAGCGGCAACAACAGGCTGATCGCCCAGAGGACTGCGTTGTTGAACGGAGCCCAGCGGGCATACCACCAGGGCGAAATCGCCAGGCCGATACCCAGCAGCACCAGCATCAACATACGGGTGAGCCACCAGAATCCCCACTCGTCGTTCCCGAGGGTTTGCATGACCGCATCGATCACGCCGGCATCTCGCGTAGCGAGGCTGCGGGTCACCAGTTCGGCCAGTGACCCCACCAGGGCAACCGCCAGCGCCATCCACGCCACCTGTTGCCAGCGCCGGGTGGCACGTCCGGCCGTTGATCGCGCTGCTCCCACTACCGGCCGTAGCAGGCCGCGCCAGATCGGCCAGATGCTGATGCTGGTGGCGACGCCAATGAGCGCGATCCAGCGGGCACCGGCCCGCAGCCAGGTAGGCGGACCGCTATGGCCGCTTGCCGAGGTAGGAATGGTGAGGATATTGGCATCTTCCGGATTGCCGACGCTGAAGCTGCTCCAGCCATCTGCACTGGAGCCATCGTCGGCAGAAACGGCATGCCAGACGATCGTGTAGACGCCATCCGGGAAATCGCGCGGCAAGGTGATCGTTACCGAGGTGCTGTCGCCGCTCCAGGAGATGGCAAGTCCATCGATGGGGCCANNGTGGGGGTGCGTTGCAGGATTTCGCCATCAAGCGGCGTGGTGCGAATCGCTACCGGTTCCGCACCCACAGGCATGGAAAGCAAAGCCAACCAGCCCACCACCACGACGAGGAGGAAGGAGCGACGCGAAACCGGGCACAGCATGGGTCAACCCTCGATAATTATTGCAGTGGCGTTATGCCGCCGAATGTTGGCGGGAAATTCGCAAGACCATCAGTCCAACCAGCGCCGTCGCGGCGATCGGTACAGCCAAATTGTCGAGCCCGAATCCATTGGCTGCGTTGGGGAATTCATAATCGGATCGCGGCGTTACCCGCACCAGGCCATCGTCCACGGTGAAGCGTTCGTCAATGGCAACGCCATCGATGGTACCCAGTAACACAAAGCTGTAGTCGCCCTCCTGCATCGGAATGAACACCCCGGTGTACACGCCGGGTTGGGCGGGATCCTCGGTCATATTCAGGACACGCACCGCTTCCATGAACTCTACCTGCACGCCGAGTTCGCTCGTCACACCGCTGACGCCGGCCCCGGCCTCACTGATCTGCAGGCGTACGCCGTTGGTATCGCCGAGGATGGCCGGCTCCTGCATGTACTGCACAGTGACCTCAAAACGTTCACCGACCGTGCGGGTCACCGGTGCACCAGTAGCACCAAATGGCCAAAGCAAGAGGAGGAGAACAGCAACCAGGAGCGGTCGAATCTTCAACATGGAAGCCCCGTTTCGGAGAGCATCGGCCAGCGCCGATGCGCGAGTGGTATCGGGGTGAGTTTAACACGCACCGTTCCGGCCCACTGTCGGAAAACGCATGAGACCCGGTCAGCATGACCGGGTCTCAGTGCGGAGTTTACAGGCTAGAAGTGGATTTCAACCCGCATACCGATGAAGGCGATGGAGTAGAGGTATTCGGCCGCATCCATCGGCATGTTGATGCAGCCGTGGCTCATCGGAGTGCCGAAGTTGCTGTGCCAGTACGTGCCATGAATCGCGTGGCCCTCATTGGTGAAGTACATCACCCAGGGCACATCGGGAACGTGGTACGATTCGCCGCCGATAACACCTTCCATCGTTTGCGATTCCAGCATCCGGTTCACATAGAAGGTGCCAGGAGGTGTCTCAAAGCCGGTCCGACCGGAACTGATGTACAGCTCCCGCAGGATGTTATCGCCCTGGTACACGGTCATGTACTCGTAGCTGAGATTGATATCGACCCACACCTCGCCGCCGCCGGGAACGTATTCACCGTAGGTCGGCCCGGGTGGCGGTGGCGGGATAAACAGCGCTTCATCATAGGTGGGGACAGTGCCCTGGCCGATCGCTGCCGTATCGAGGTTGTACTTGTCCGCCAGGATGCTGCCCACCGGAACCATGTGCACGCCATTCTCGGCTGTCCACTTCAGCTGGCCATACTCAAATACCTGGTAGGTGGCATCGCCGATTGTGTATTCCTGGGAGAGGGGATTGCCGAGGTAGTTGACATCGCCGGTGGCCCACCAGAAATCGCGGAAGCCGCCGAACACGGTATGATCTGTGGCTTCAACGTAGGTGTGATCCGGATTCTTTGCCAGGTCGGAGTTTGCCGACACGGGCAGCCAGGCCTTCATCTGCTCTGTAACGGTGGTGATACTGCCGGGATTGGTGTTGGAAGCGATCATCGAGCGCTGCAGCACGCTTGGCTTGAGATCCTGTCCAACCCTGCCCAGCACAAAGTTGTTGCCGTTGGCGTCGCCTTCTGGCCAGTACTCGAACCGGGCATACTGCAGGTACTGCACCACATGGCCGTTGTCGAGCGTGATTTCTGGCGTAATCGGCAGGCCGTACGTGTTCCAGCCGTTATTGGAGCGCCAGGCATCCAGGAACATCTGGTCCAGCGAGTGGCCGGTTTCCTGGAAGTACACGGTGCGCGGCGCGCTCCATTCCTCAGCCGCTGCAGTGGTGGCAAGCCCCGGTGCAACACTCATCAGCACCATGGCCAGTGCGGCAAACAAGGTGCCGAACCTGCCCAAAAACGATCCGGAAACCGACATTTTCTCTCCCCTTACCCCATGAAACCAAGACATTACTGTGACGTGCGCACGAGCCCACCCCAGTTGCCCGCACTACCCCGTTAAACGCTCCAGATGGTGAAAAGGATTCTCCGCCCGCACACCCAGTTCAAACTGCACACGAGGGGCGACCGCAAAGTGTACGTACACTATACGGGAAACCGATCGTGATTGCGATGCCTTTAAGGCACATCCAGTTCGATATTGAGGCTGATATCCAGGCTCGGTGCCGAATGGGTGAGCGCGCCCGCCGAAACAAGGTCGATACCGATTGCCGCCAATTCCGGCAAGCGCTCCAGCGTAATCCCGCCCGATGCCTCGAGGAGTGCGGAGCTGCCGCTGGCATCACGAATTGCGATGGCCTCGGCCATGGTAGCCGTATCCAGGTTATCGAGCATGACGATATCGGCACCGGCGGCCAGTGCCTGGTGCAACTCCTCCAGCGAGGTCACCTCAACCTCGATTTTGAGCGTATGCGGCGCGCGCGATCGGGCAGCTGCCACTGCCTCGGCAATCCGGTTTGGTCCACCGATGGCGGCGAGATGGTTGTCCTTAATCAGTACTCCATCGGCGAGGCCGAACCGGTGATTGCGGCCGCCGCCGTCCATTACTGCCCGCTTTTGCAGCAGGCGCATGCCTGGCGTAGTTTTGCGGGTATCAACGATGGACGTATTCGAACCGGCCACCGCCGCCGCATATTGCGCGGTAATGGTGGCCACGCCACTCAGGCGTTGCACGAAGTTGAGTGCGGTGCGCTCGGCGGTGAGGATACTGCGGGCGTTGCCCGTCACCACGGCGATATCGTCGCGGTCATTTATCCGCTCGCCGTTGTGCTTGAGGGCCGTAAATTCCAGCGAGGGATCCACCGTGCGGAACACTTCCTGTGCCACATCAATCCCGCTCAGCACGCCATTCTCCTTGGCCAGCATCACCGCCGTGGCGGTGCGATCGGCCGGGATGGTCGCCAATGAGGTGATATCACCCGTGCCGATATCTTCAGAGAGAGCCAGGTCGATAAGCGCGCGGATATCGGGTTCGACGGATGCGGTCATGGGTAGCTCCCTAGCAGTTTTCTTCGGTGGCGCCGGTGCGTGGTGCGTGCCAGCCAACGCGATAGCGGAACACGCCACTGGGATGCTTGCGCCGGCCAACCATCTTGAACCCGCAGGCCTTATAGAAGCCCAGGGCATCGTCATCGGTTTCGGCGGTGAGCGGGCGGCGGCCACTGCGACGCAAGGCATCGAGCAACATCATCCGGCCATATCCCTGGCGTCGGAACGCTTGCGTCACCGCGATCACCACGATCTGGTTAGCCATGCCATCGCGTTCCAGCGTGTAAGCGGCGATCAGGTTGTCGTTGAGCCAGCCGCCGATCACGCGATCGGAACCCCCGGCGCGGGCCTGTTCGATGCGTATACGTGCGGCTTCCTCAGTACCCTCGCCGGTAGCGTCGGCCAGGATTTGCGCGGCGAAATCATCGTCGCTGGCGGGCAGTGGTCGCAGTTCGAACCCCGTATCAGGATCGGTGAAGTAAGGGGCGGAATGAAGATCGAAACTCATGCGTTAATCCATCGAGAGGAGCGGCAGGTATTCGCGCTCCCGGGTGTAGGGCCCAATTAGTACCAGATTGAACAGGTTGGATTGCAGCAGTTCCTGGGCAAGGCTCTGCACATCTTCCACGGTCACGGCATCGATATGCTCCATGACCTCCTCCGGCGTTTCGACGTAGCCGTAGGTGCTCTCCTGGCTCCCCACCCAACTGGCGACCGAACGGCTATCCTCCATGCCCATCAGCAATCGACCCTTGCGCAGTGTTTTGGTGCGCTCCAGTTCGTCGGCCGGCACTGGAATATCGCGCAGCTTTTTCATCTCGCCGACAATCGCCTCAATGGTTTCCTTCACCCTGTCGGTATCAGTTCCGGCATAGATGACCCCCTGGCCGACATCTTCATGGCTGCGGAAATAGCCATAGACGCTGTATACCAGGCCGCGCTTCTCGCGGATTTCCTGAAACAGGCGTGAGCTCATACCGGAACGGAGGATCGCCTCGATTGTGCTCTGGGCATAGCGGCGCTCATCGAAATAAGAGAGCGCCGGGAACCCTAGGCAGAGATGCGCCTGCTCGGTATCGCGGGTAATCAGCTTCACCCGCGGCTCGGTTTGGTTGTAGTTCACCGGGAAATTCTCATGGGGATTGATCGTGACGGGCAGGTCGCCGAAATACTTCTCGGTCAGCGCCACGACTTCGTCGTGCTGGATATCGCCACCGGCGGCGATCACCAGCCGGTCGGCACCGTAGTTGCGATGGAAGAAATCGATCATGGTTTCACGATCGATCGCGGCCACGGTTTCCTCGCTGCCTGCCACGTCGCGGCCCACCGGATCATCGCCCCAAACCAGTTGGTCGATCACATCGTGCACCATATCTTCAGGGATATCCTGCACGGCGCGAATCTCCTCGAAGATCACCTTTCGCTCTTTTTCCATTTCGGTAGCATCGAAGGTGGAGTTGCGCAGCATATCGGCCAGCACATCGAATGCCAGTGGCAAGTGCGTGCCAGGCACCTTGGCCCAGTAACTGGTGTTCTCGCGACCGGTACCGGCATTGAGGATGCCGCCGACCGATTCGATCTCCTGTGAGATCGTCATCGGATCGGGACGCAATTCCGTCCCTTTGAACAACATGTGCTCCAGGTAATGCGCGACGCCAGCAATCGGCGCCGGCTCTATGCGGCTTCCCACGTTGTAGGCAATGATCAGGCTGGCCGAGCGCACGCCTTCCATGCGGCCGGTCACCACGCGCACACCATTGGGCAGGGTTGTTTTGTCATACGGTCGGTCGGAGGCGAGCAGGGAGGAGGTGGATGTCACAGATTGATGGTCCTTCTATTGGATCGGGTTTTTGGTTGGTTTGGCCTGCAGGTAGTGCAGGAGCATTTCGAGGGCGCGCTCGGTAGATGCGGCGGTGATTTGGTCGCGATCACCCGGAAATACGTGCTCTTCACAATGGGTGCCGTGCGGTCCCGCGACCGCGATATAGACCAGGCCAACATTCTTGCGGGCAGTTGCGCCGGATGGACCAGCAATACCGGTGGTGCTGACAGCATAGGTGGCCTGCAATGCGCGAGTGGCACCCATCGCCATGCGGCGGGCGCATTCATCGCTGACGGCGCCGGGATTATCCAGCACCGATTTCGGTACCCCGAGGAGACGTTCCTTGACATCGTAGGCATAGCTCACAATCCCGCCCTGGAGGTAGGCCGAGGCCCCGGCCGGCCGCGCCAGCCGGGCCGCCACCATGCCGGCGGTGATACTTTCCGCCGTGCCGATGGTGATTTCGGATTGTTCTGCAAGCAGGGCGTGAATTTGTTCTTCCGGCGATGTGGTTTCTGGCATGCTCGATACTTCCCGCGAGGTCGTCAACGATTGCTATCGTTGTATTATCGCGCAAACGACGCCATAAGGAGCAGGCCATGTCCAGTGAGCGAATGCACCGCGTCACGCTTCGCCCGGTGGAGATTGAGAGCGATGTTCACCTCCTCTATCGCTGGCTGGGTGATGCCCATGTCAACCGCTGGTACCGCGAAGGTGAGCACACGATCGAGAACTATCGACTGCGCTTCGCACCGGAACCAACTACGCGCAAGTTCATCATTGAAATCGATGCCGAACCCGCCGGGTACCTGCAGGCCTACCGGCTCTCCGACGAGCCAGCGTATGCCACCCAACTCGAGCTTGGTCACGATGCCGTTTCCATTGACCTTTTCCTCGGCGAGGCGACATTTCGCGGGGCCGGATGGGGGAGTGTGGTGTTGCAGGCCGCGCTTGAACAGATTGTGTTTGGCGAGATGGCAGCCGAGTGGGCGTGCATCAATCCCGATCCCGAGAACGTGCGGGCGGTGAAGAGTTACGAGAAGGCAGGTTTTGGGGGAGATCGCGTGGTATGGGTGCAGGATGACGCTCCGGAGAACACCGGATACGAGCGGATTATGCTCCTCAGCCGCGATGAGTTCCGGAGAACCCGCGGATTGTAGGCCAGGGTTGCGCTGTGTGGTCAATGTGGCCTCAGGGCACGGTCACATTCACCAGGTGAATCCCGCTAGGGCTGTTGGCGCTGGTGGTGTGCGGCAGCACCAGCCAGACATCATCGAATGCCGTCACGCAGGAATTCGTTCCTACCTCAGCCTGGGCAGAGTGCGGGAACAATATCGCCTTCTCGCAGGTGGCCATATCTTCCTGCCGAAACATGAAATACACCGTGTAGGTGCCACGGCCACTCATCGAAAACGCGATGGTATTTTGCCCGCCGGAAACCGGATCAAGGGTGTCAAATTCGCCATCGGCGGGATTGGATGTCGCCAGTAGCACATCGCCATCGTTAATCGCGTGCGGATCGCACCGCGCAGCATTGGAGAGGCGGAAATCCACTATCGCCTTCGGCGGACATTCGTTCATCACAATGCGAAGTGTCTGGTCGCGCAATGCTGGCTGGATTTCGCTCATCATTGCCGGCACCAGCAGGATCGCCAGCAGCGCCGCCAGCGGATAGATCACCCCCATGCTGCGCTCGCCCCATACCCATTCGCGGGCGATGATCATCCCTAGCGTCGCGGTCGAGAGCACCCAGATCAGCTTGGTGCTTGGCTCGTCGATGATATCGACCACCGCGGACAGATCCTGGTTGCTAATCAGCCGCAGCTGCACCAGCCTGCCGATGTTCCAAACGCACAGCAACATCAGCACGCCCAGGGCGCCGTTGACGGCGATATCCATGCGTCGCAAGGCACGAAATGAACGGGCGGCATTGGGGGAAGGTGTAAAGAGGGAATAGTCGCGCACCCGAAACATGGCTGCGTTCTCCTGGACATTTCATAAGATCGTGCCCATATCCTAGCAGATCGGCACGAGGATCCGATTTCGCCGTCCTGTTGGCCGTATTTTGTTACCCACCAGCATCTACTCGGCCGTGTTCCGAACTAGAATGGCAGCAAAGAATGGTTGCACCCAGTATCGAAAAGAGGGCATGAATCATGGCAGAACACACGCTGGCCGATTGGCAGGACCCGAACGTTACCCATCGCAATCGCCTGGATCCGCGCTCGTTGCTGATCCCGTTCTCGAATGATGCCACCGCCATTACCGGCGAGCGTGCCCGCAGCCCGTGGTATCGATCGCTCAACGGCGTCTGGAAGTTCGCCTATGCCGCTACCATGGCCGAGGTGCCCGACGACGCCCACGCCGATGAGGCCGATGATACCTGGTGGGACGAGTTGCCGGTGCCGTCGGTGTGGCAGATGCATGGTTACGGCACGCCGCAATACACCAATGTGCAGTACCCGTTCCCGCTCGATCCGCCATTCGTTCCCGATCACGCCATGGGGTGCTATCGCACCAGCTTCCGCGTGCCCTCGGGATGGGATGGCCGCCGCCTGCACCTGACATTCGATGGCGTTTGCAGCGCCTTTACCGCCTACCTGAACGGTGAGGAGGTTGGCTTCAGCAAGGGCAGCCATGTGCCGGCCGAGTTCGATATCACCGATCGCGTTCGCCCCGGCGATAACCGCCTGGCCGTGATTGTCCATCAATACAGCGATGCCAGCTATCTCGAAGACCAGGATATGTGGCGCCACAACGGCATCTTTCGCGATGTCTGGCTGGCCGCCCTGCCACAGAACCACATCCGCGATATCCTCGTCACCACCGACCTGACGGACGATTTCTCGTCTGCCAGCATGACAGTGAAGGTAGATGGCGGCGATGCGCTGGCAGCAACGCTGATCGATCCCGATGCGATGGAAGTCGCAACCGTTGAGATCGTTGATGGCACCGCAACGTTCGAGGTGGATGATCCCGCACTTTGGACCAACGAAACGCCGCATTGCTACACCCTGCTGGTCCGCAACAGCACCGATGGCGAGGTGCAGGAAGTGCAGCGCCAAACCGTGGGCTTCCGCCATGTGGAAATCCGCGACCAGCAACTCTGGGTCAACGGTGTCTCGATCAAGATTCAGGGAGTGAATCGTCACGACGATCACCCCGATTTCGGCTTCGCGGTGCCGGTTGATTCCATGGAAAACGACATCGCGCTGATGAAGCAGCACAACGTCAACATGGTGCGCACCTNNCCAGCCACTATCCCAACGACAGCCGCTTCTACGAACTCTGCAACCTGCACGGCCTGTTCGTGATGGACGAAACCGATCTCGAAACGCACGGCATGATGTTCGATGACATCAGCGGTATTTCCAACGATCCCACCTGGCAGAAGGCGTATCTCGATCGCGTGCAGCGCATGTACTGGCGCGATAAAAACCACCCCAGCATCATCATCTGGAGCCTTGGCAACGAGAGCGGATACGGGCAGAACCAGGATGCGATGTACACCTGGCTGAAGCAGCAGGACCCTTCCCGGCCGGTACACCTGGAAATCGAGCACAAGCGAGAGGAACCTGTAGCCTCCACGGATATGCTCAGCGTGATGTATCCCACCGTGGAGAACGTGATCCGCCAGGGTCAAAAAGACGAACCCAAGCCGTTCATTTTGATCGAATACGCCCATGCCATGGGCAACGGTCCTGGCAGCTTCAAGGAATACTGGGACGCTATCCGCAGCCACAAGCGCCTGATTGGTGGCCTGGTATGGGAATGGAGCGATCACGGTATCCGTCGCTACACCGACGATGGCCGCGAGTATTTCGCCTATGGCGGCGATTTTGGCGAGTACCCGCACGATGGTAAATTCTGCATCGATGGCCTCACCAGTCCCGATCGCGAACCGCACCCCAGCCTGATTGAGATGAAGAAGGTGTACGAGCCTGTCGCGCTGGACCTGGTTGATGCCGCCAGCGGCACCATCCGCCTCACCAACCGCTATTACTTCACCGATCTCGGCGATGTCAGCGTGCGCTGCGTGCTCAGTTCCGGTGGCGAACCGCTGCTGGTGGAATGGCTCGATGTGGCCGACCTGCCCGCGGGTGAATCGGTGGAACTCGTGCTCGATGACGTCGGCCTTTTTGCCGACCAGCCCGATTCCTGGCTCGATTGCTATGTGAATCTCGTGGCCGATACCAGTTGGGCCGAGGCGGGTCACGAGATCGCGCACATGCAGGTGCCGATCTGTGCTCCGACTGCCGCCAACATCGCCGAAGGAATTCCTGCCCACCTGACGGTTGAGGAGGGTGAAACCGCCATCACCGTCGAGACCGATCTCGGCACCGTGGTGCTTGATCGCGCCACCGGGACGATTTCCGAATGGCGCGTCAACGGGCAGGACCTGGTCGTAGAGGGGCCGCAGTTCGATGTCTTCCGTGCGCCGACGGATAACGACAAATACGCATTGGAGCAATGGGCGTGGGCGCGATTGCGCCACACCACGGTCCAAACCCGAGACGTCAGCATCGAATCCCAGTCCGATGAACATGCCGTCATCGCGGTGCGATCGGTCTACGCGGCGCCATCGCTGCTGCCATTGTTCACGCTGGAACAACGCTACACCGTGCATGGCAATGGCGATATCGTCATCGAAACCATTGCTACGCCCGGTAGAACCGCAAAGGACCTGGAAACATTGCCGCGCGTCGGCCTGACCATGCAGCTGCCCGGCACCTTCGAGCAGGTGGTGTGGCGTGGGCTTGGTCCGCACGAGAACTATCCCGACCGTGCGTTTGCCGCCACGTACAACACCTGGAGTAGTACCGTCAGCGAGATGCTGACCGATTACGTGGCGCCGCAGGATTGTGGCAATCGCGGTGGCACGCACTGGGTGACGGTTGCGCCGGAGCACGGCTACGGATTGCTTGCCTGGAGCGATGAGGGCATGGCGATCAAGGCGTTACCGGTGACCGCGCAGGAACTGGACGCCGCCCAGCACACCATCGATCTCGATCCCGGCGCCACCACCGTGCTCAGCCTCGACCATCGCGTCGCCGGGCTTGGCTCGTCCATCTGCGGCCCACGACCTCTGGATGAATACCTCGTGCCGGCGGAGGAGTTCCGGTTCACCTTCGGCCTGCGCGCCATCCCGGTGGGGTAGTTGCGCTCCTGCGAGAGGTTTAATACCTAGGGGCGGAATCATATGTGCGCCTGGATTACACAACGTGGCGCACACGCAGGTGCGCCGCTACAGATAACGTCTTCACCCGACAGCATCCTGCGCCCGGGGTTTATTCCCCGGGCGCCTTGGGGAACATTCAGAATGGCGCACACCAGGTGCGCCGCTACCATCCGCCCCTACGCTCCACATCCTTACGGATTTCGTTCCCCAACCACCCGCACGGCCAGCAGGAACACCGCGCTGATACCCAGCAGCACCACGCTCATCCAGATGGCGGCGGGCAAATCGCCACTGCCATAGCGCTCGTAAATCGCCAGCGGCATCGTTTGCGTCACGCCGCGACGATTCCCCGCGAACATGATTGTGGCCCCAAATTCCCCTAACGCTCGCGCCCATGCCAGTACCGCCCCGGCCACAATGCTGTTGCGCGCCAACGGCAAGGTAATACGGCGGAAACTACTCCACGGGGATGCGCCGAGATCGGCGGCAGTATCTTCCAGGTCGCGATCGATGCGCAAGAATCCGGCGCGGGCGGTGCGGATGAAAAATGGTGCGCTCACAAAGATCTGCGCCAGCACCACTGCTGCCGCCGAGAACCCAATTTGCACATCGCGATCGTCCAGCCAGCCGCCCAGCGTGCCCATGCGGCCAAACGCCGTCAACAACGCGATACCCGCAACGGCCGGCGGCAACAGGATCGGCAGATCGACCAGCGCATCGGCAAATCGCGATGCGCGTGATCCACTCCGCGCCAGAATCCACGCGATCGGTGTGCCGAAGGTCACCACCAGCACCATGGCGATGGTTGATGTCGCCAGGCTGACGCCAATCGCATCGACGAGGATATCGCGGGATCGCTCGTCCCCCAGGGCGGCGCGATGATCCATCGCCCGCCACAACAGCGATAGCACCGGAATCGCCAGGAAGGCGATGCCCACTCCGGCTCCGATCCACATGCCGATCCAGAAACGCGAGTGACGCAGGCTGGTCATCTACTCGAAGCCATACTTGCGCAGTATCTGCTGGCCTTCATCACTGAGCACAAAGGCGATAAACGCGTTGCCGCTGCCTTGTTTTCCACCCGCCAGCGTGGCAATCGGATAATGCACGCTCACCGGCAACCCGGCAGGAAAATCGATCACCCGCAGGCCAATGCCATTGAGTTCGCTGGCGGCGGCATCGCTGGCGTAAACCACCCCGGCATCGGCCTCACCCACCTGCACCTTGGTGAGCACGTGACGCACATCGGGCTCTTCCGAAACGATGTTGGCGTTGAGCCCATCCACAAATCCATCCACTGATTCGTCCAGGCTGTCGTACGTGCAAAATGCCTGGGTGGCATAGCGTCCCGCCGGCACATCGCCGTTGGCCAGTACTACCCGCACATCATCGCCTGCCAGATCATCAATGCCGGTGATCCCCGCCGGATTGTCGGCAGGCGTGACAATCACGAGGCGATTGTGAGCGAAAATCCGCGGCTCGCTGGCCAGCAAGTCGCTCTCTTGCGCCCGCAGCATCGTGACATCGTCTGCCGTCGCCAGCACATCGGCCTCGGCGCCTTCTTCCAATTGGGTGACCAGCGATTGCGACCCTCCGGTTTCGATCGTGATCTCCATTCCCTCATGCTCAGATTCAATGGCCTCCGCGATCTCGGTGAAGGCATCGGTCAATGACGCCGCCGCGAACACGGTGATCTCGCCGCCATCCTCGGGAAAGCTGCCCTGCGGCACGATTTCGGCGGCGGGAGTCGCTTCGGGTGTGCCAGCGGCGGGATCGGGGCAGACGATCTCGGCGCTGGCCGAAGGCGTGCCCAACGCGAGGAGTGTAAGCGTCAGCAGGCATGAGAGAAGAAGTCGCATCACTACTCCTTAAGTCCAGATTCGGGCGATCAGCACCCCGGCCACACATGCCAGGATCCCGACCACATTGCTGCCCACCAGGTAGCCGATTGCCGGGAACCAGCGATTCTGCTCCATCATCGTCACGGCCTCCCAGGTATAGCTGCTAAAGGTGGTATAACCGCCCAGTAACCCAACGATCAGAAAAAGTCGTAGCGATTCGTTATCCACCGCCCGGTCGACAAACAGGGTGGCAACGATGCCGATCAGCAGGGCGCCGGAGATATTGATTAGGCCGGTGGCCCAGGGAAAGCCGGTACCCAGCCAGCGGTTCACCATACTCCCCAGCCAGTAACGGGAATTGGCACCGAGAAATCCGCCCAACCCAATCCATAGAATCGTTGCCATTTAAACTCCAGCGCGCGTCATGTGTCGTTGCTGCCTTGCATCATTCTACGGCCCCTGGCTCCCGGGCAAGGAGCATCCAAACCTTGTAGCATTGCCAACCGGAACACGCGTTACACGGAGCCGCACCATGATCGACCTGATTGCCCTTCACACGCTCGCTGTATCGCTGGCCCGAGAGGCCGGCGATTTCGCGTTGGCTGCCTTGCATCACGATACCAAGGTGGAGCGGAAAGGCGATGGCATTGATGTGATTACGGCCATCGATGTGGCCTGCGAGCAGGCGATGATCGATCGCATTCGCGCCCGGTATCCGGATCATGGCATCAAGGGGGAGGAGCATGGCGTCGTCTGCAACCCCGATGCCGATGTGCGCTGGCTGCTCGATCCGCTAGATGGCACCAACAACTATGTAATGGGCATGCCAATGTTCGGCAACTGCATCACCGTGTTGTTGCAAGGACAACCCGTGGTGGCCTGCGTCCACGATAGCGTGCAGGGCATCACCACCTCCGCCTGGCTGGGCGGGGGAGCATGGCGCAACGGCCAACCGACCCGGATCGGCTCCTTTCCTGATCTTGATCGCACCACGCTCTCCTGGACGCAGGGATACGGGATCGCTGCCGACGATCAATTCGTCCAGCGCACCCTCTTCGATTTGGAGCAGCGGTTCAAGCGAGTGTTGCGCACCTGGAGCCCGAGTATCGATTGGGGCCTGATTGCCGCCGGTCACGTTGGCGCATTCGTGGCCTGGCAAAATGAATTACACGATCTCATTGGTGGCGAATTGATCGTGGTCGAATCCGGTGGGGAAGTCTGGCATAACGAAACCGGCGACCTCGTGATCGCGGGCGCGGCAGAAGTGGTGGCCAGGGTTCGCGAGGTTATGAACCTCTAGCGCTTCAGTCCGGGCTGGGCGGCCATATACTCCCGGATCACGCGCGGGTATAACTCGCATTCGGCTGCGAACACGCGATTGGCCAATGCGCGCACGTCATCGCCGGGCAGCACCGGCACTACCGATTGCGCCAGCGGTGGCCCGTCATCATACGCATCGGTTACCACGTGCACGGTGGCGCCGCTCTCGGCATCGCCATGGCCCAGCACCGCCGCATGAACCCGATCGCCATAGAACCCTTTACCGGCGGCATAGGTGGCCGCTTGCGGCAATAGCGCCGGGTGGATGTTGAGGATGCGGTTCTCCCAGCCAGGATGCACCAGTAACCGCCGCAGGTAACCGGCCATGATCACCAGGTCGGGGTCGTAGGGTTGTAGAATCTGGTAGGTAGCTGTGGAATAGGCATCAACGCCTTTGGCGTCGCCGGGCTTTACGATATGTGTGGGAATGCCCGCATCGGCCGCGATCTGCAGGCCGGCCACATTCGCCGCCGAGCTTACTACCGATACCACCCTGGCATTCAACTCGCCCGCCGCAATCGCGTCCAGCAAATTGCGCAAACTCCTGCCACTGCCACTTATCAGCACGGCCAGCCGCCACGGTGAGTCGATTTGCTGGGGAGAACGCATGCCGGATCCTTGTATCTTCGCTCGTCTCATCGCGCTTTCGGGTAGTATCACCTATTGAGGCAATGAGGCCACACACCTATTTCGGAGCACCACGCCATGACCCAACGCACCACCCCTGAAACCACACTTGATGTCACCATCGATCGCATTGTCGGCGATGGCAAGGGTATTGGCTTTGCGAACGGCAAAACCGTTTTCGTCAGCCGCACCGCGCCCGGCGAACATCTCCGCGTCCGCGTTATCCGCGAGTCCAAGAACGTGGTGCATGCCGTACCGGACAAAATCTACACCGCATCGCCAATGCGTATCACACCCGAAGTGGAGTACGAAGAGCGTGCCGGTGTCTACGACTTCATTCATATCGGCTACAAGGACCAGCTAAAGCTGAAGGTCGGGATGGTTGAAGATGCCCTCCGCCGCATCGCCAAACTGGAGACGGTGCCGGAAATCGATATTGTCCCCAGCCCGGATCAGTTCGGCTATCGCAGCCGCGCCGAATTCCAGGTGAGTGTCGAGAACGGCCTGGTTGGCTACTACGCCGAGAACAGCAAAACGATTATCGATATCAAGCGCTGCCCACTTTGTACCGATACCGTGAACATGCTGCTGCAAACCCTGCGCGATGATGTTGAAGCGGGCCTCGTTCCGGCCGCCGCCCGCGAGTATCGCGCCGTCGCCACCGAATTCGGCACCGCGCTGGAGCCCACCACCACCAATCGCTCGGGCATGCTGCAGCAAAAGGTTGGCGAGTTCGAATATCGCTTCACCGCAGAATCCTTCTTCCAGGCCAATATTCCGGTTGCCGCCGAGCTGGTGAAGGGTGTGATGCAGATTGCCACCCAGGCCAGGGCTGAAAATGGGTACGCGCTCGATCTTTACGCCGGTGTCGGGCTCTTCAGCCTGCCGCTGGCGAAGTTGTTCAAGCGCATTATTGCCGTGGAGAGCCACAAACCAGCCCTCGGCTGGCTGAAGGACAACCTCAAGCACAATGGGTTCACCCGCAGCAAGGAAATCGGCGTGCCGGTAGAGCATTGGGTGAATGGCGATGTCAGCCGCTATGGCAAGGTCGCGTTGATGGTGTTCGATCCGCCGCGCACCGGTGCTGGCGATCGCGCCATCCAGGGCATGCTCAAGATCGCCCCGGCCCACATCGCGGCCGTGAGTTGCGATCCGGCCACCTTCGCCCGCGATATCCGTGGCCTGCTTGATGGCGGTTACGAACTGGTGAGCGTCAAGGCATACGATATGTTCCCGCAAACGCATCATGTGGAGATGATTGCCCACCTGAAGCGAAAGGAACTGTAGATGTCGATAGCGGTCGAGGTCATAGATCCGGCCATGCTCGACGAACTGGTCGCGTTCGCCAAGCCATTCGAGCGCGATGCACTGGCGCGCTGGCCGGCAATTCCCCAGCCCGATGAAGATGCCCTCCACGCGTCGTGGCAGCAGCGAATGGAGAGCGGCACCGGTGTTGTTGCCCGTCGGCACGGGCAGGTCGTGGGTTGCCTCCAGGCGGTAGGCCCGATCAATGAGTTCCGTCCCAGTGGCCAGGGTGTGTATGCCCCGATCACCTCGTGCCTGGCAGAAAACGCCCACGCCGATCACGTGTTTACCACCATGCTCACCGCGCTCGGCGAGGTAGCGGCATTCGCCGGTACGACACTCGCGGCCTTCACCTGTTTTCCCCATCACACACGACTCAATGCCAGCCTGACCCAGAACGGGTTCGGGGTGCGCTGCGCCGATGCCGTCACCTTGATTTCAGATCTCCTCGCTAATGTCCCGGATACCGGCCTCACCATCGATGAGGTGCATTGGGGGGATGTCGCACAGCTGGCCGAGGTGAAGGAGTCACTGGCTGCGCATCTCGCGTCGAGTCCAATGCACATGGAGCACTTTCAGTTCACTCCTGAATTCCTGGCCTGGAAAAGCGAACAACGCGAATCGGTGCACATTGTGGCGCGCGATGGTGATCGCATCGTCGGTTTTATCGAAGCCACGTATGAAGGCGAGAACTACCTCACCCGATCGCCCCAGATGCGCAATATCTGCGGTGCCGGGGTGCTGCCTGCGTATCGCAATCGCGGCGTCATGCGGGCGCTGCTGGTCGCCCTTGCCAACACATATCGTGAGGAAGGTATCGTCACCCTCGGGGTGGATTACGAGACCTTCAATCCCAACGCGCGTGGTTTCTGGGAGCGATTTTTTGTCCCGTACACGTGGAGTTGGGAACGCCGTTTCGATATGCCGTGGGGTGCCCCATGACCAACCCCAAACCGGTGACCTTGCACCTCTCGCTGCCGATTCCGCCCAGTATCAATGCCCAGTACGTGGTGGTGGGTAACCGCAAGCGGGTACTCAGCAAGGTGGCCAGCACCTGGAAAAAGGACGCCAACAAGGCGCTGGCGATGATGCGCAACAAATCGGTCATCAGCCCGGTGGAGGAGCACGCCTTCCAGAACAACCTTCTCGGCGTGTATATGACCTTCTACTTCTCCACGCCCATGCGTCGCGATGTGGACGGCGGTGTGAAAATCACGCTCGATACCATTGCCGAGGCACTGGGGTTCGATGATCGTAATGTTGTGGATATGCATCTCACCAAGCAGATCGATCCGCTGCATCCCCGCGTGGAGGTAGACATCGAAACCATCCACGGCTGGACGTTCGACCACGAGTACATTCTCCTTCCGGATTCAGAGACAAACGAATAGTAACAAGCTAATAAAAAGTATGTTACACTCCGTTCGCACGCCTCGGCTGGAGGCAGCAGATGGAACGTTTGGTTGTTTTTACGGAAGGGGATTCCTATGAATGATGTGCGCTCAGGTCGCGCCAATGCGACAGGTACCGATCTCGGTTTGCTGGTGCTCCGGGTTGTAACCGGGCTTGTTTTCTTTATCCACGGTTGGCAGAAGCTGGTTGACAACGGCCTTGCCGCCACCGAAGCAGGCTTCGAGTTCATGGGTGCGCCACTGCCGGCACTGACATCCGTGCTGGTGACATTCATTGAACTGATCGGTGGGGCAGCCCTGATCGTCGGCGCATTCACCCGCCTGGCGGCATTGCTGCTGGCAATCGATATGCTCGGCGCCATTTTCATCTTCCACATCGACTTCGGCTTCTTCGTGGAGAACGGTGGCGTGGAATTGGTACTGGTGCTGGCAGCCGCCACACTCGCACTCATCTTCACCGGTGGGGGCCGCTACTCGGCGGATGAAGCACTGAACCTGCCGTTGGCTGACGAACTGGTTCCGCTCGCCCGCTAAACGGTCGATTCAACCATGTGGCCGCAGCGCCCCACGAGCACATGCTCGTGGGGCGCTGTACTATGCGCCAACTGCGTAAACGATATCGCCGAGGCGAATCTCCACTGCTGACACATCGGATCCATACACAGCTGTGAATCCTCGGCTGCCATTTTCCAGGAATTGCAGGGCCTCGGTCACGCGTCGGTCGGGCCTTGAATCATCGGGGAACTTCAGGCAGAACCTGCTGAAAGGTGCACACGGGTGGGCGACATCCCAGGGTCCGATGCGGATCTCGCGATCATTTCCCACAATCACGATCCCGCTCGCGATCTCGTTCAGCGACACAATCTCGTCGTATGCCACCAACATGTTCTCCCCGGCGATGCCATCAACCAGGTGATCATCGAAACGTGCGCGCATGGCGGCATAGTGACCGGTGAACCCGATCGAGAGGCCGTTATCACCACGGAATTTGGTATGCGGATGGGTTGCGTTGTGCACATCCGGTATGGTGTTGCCGTGCTCGTCGATACCCTCAACACCGTCTGCATTCAGGCGCAACCCCGATACCGACACCAAATTCGGCTCGGGGGTATAGCGTTCATACGGCTTGCCACCCGTCTTGATCGAATCGCGCTGCACCTGCAAGCGAACAATTTCCCCTAACCTGCGCATCGTCACGATC
This sequence comes from Chloroflexi bacterium UBA6265, assembly GCA_002440805.1. Taxonomy (GTDB): domain Bacteria; phylum Chloroflexota; class Chloroflexia; order Thermomicrobiales; family UBA6265; genus UBA6265. The sequence continues at coordinate 1,199 of DJVD01000268.1, read as the reverse complement.
CTGCTACCGGTGTGGCTACCGGGCTCGCCATCGGCATAGCCAGTTGCGATTCGATCTCACCCCGCGTCGGGAATGCGATCGGATCGGCGGCACACGCAGCATCGACCGGTGCAGCCGGATCAGTGAGGAACGCCGCAATAATCGGATTGGCGCAGTCCGGATCGCTCGATGCCGGATCGTGCCCCTGGGCGGCGAATTCCACTACCTCACTGTGGGGGAAGTTTGCGGCCACGATATCTCCATTCTCCGGTGGCGTGATCGGATCAAAGCCACCGGTGATGATGAGGAGTGGCTCGTTGCTGGTCACCGGCTGGTTCTCAACCGGATCGGCCGCAGGGAACTTCCACATCGGGCAGACCTGATAGACCTGGTCGCCCAGGGCCACCCAACTGTCGCCAGCCAGTGGTGCTGCCAGGTCAGCCTTTGCTTCGGCGGAGTTGGTCGCCGATTCGGGGCTGAACGGCACTTCATCCTGGCAGAAATACGTGAAGAATGCGCCCAGGGAGAGATTGCCGGACATGAGGAACATTGGCCCCATCAACCGCAAGATGCTGTCATCGCCTTGCGCCACCGAGGTGACGAGGTAGGGCAATACCGGCGTCACCTGACCCACAAACACACCCAAATACATGATCTGCAGGAACTGGAAGTCGTCAACTGGCAGCTCGAATCCTTTGCCCGTGACAACATCCGGGATCGAGAGCGTCATCGGTTCAGCGGCAAGGCGCTCCGTCGCCGCCACGAAAGCTCCCGCTGGATCGGGATTATCCGCAGCGCATACCGGATCGGCGGCGCAGGCGCGCCACACCTGTTTCAGCGCGGCATCGAACCCGACGGTCTGGTCGAGGAACGGGTTCGCCTCCAGTGGCAACGGCGAAGCAATCACGGTGGCGCGGATCGAATCGGGGAAATCGCGCATTGCGCTCAGCGCCAGTTTGGAGCCGTAGCTGATACCGTAGAGATCCACCTGCTCGTAGCCCATCGCGATCCGGATGGCGTCGATATCGGCGGCATTGTGGCGGGTGGTGAAGGCGGTGATATCCGTGCCCTCGGCCCGCAGGTCGTTGCCGCACATCACCAGGGCGAGACCGGGATTGGTATCGGTTTCCGGTGCGCGACCATCCGTAGTGGGGCGTTCAAATGGGCAGCTCAGCGATGGCCTGGCCAGCCCCATGCCGCGCTGGTCGAACAGGATCACA
>DJVD01000265.1:4980-11588 GCA_002440805.1 Chloroflexi bacterium UBA6265 | reverse complement strand
GTGGGCTATTAGCTGGTTCCTGTATTCGTTCCTGCGCAAGAACAGCCCCGAACTCAATCCACGCGATTGGAATGAAATCGGCCAGATTGGACGGGTTACCAGCACGATCTTCCCGAACGGGTATGGTGAGGTGATTTACGAGCGCCATGGCACCCGCCACGCTATTCCAGCGCGGACAAAAGACGGAGTCGGGATCGAAAGAGAGATTGAGGTCGTTATCCTTGATATACAGAAGGGTGTTGCCATCGTTCAGCCGTGGGCGGAGTTGATGGACGAACTTTCGTACGACGACGTATAGCGGGGCAAAGGTGCCCGGCCGGGAGGACTTACGCTCATGGAACTTGCTTCAATCCTGATTATTGTCGGCATCATGGTGATCGTGCTGCTGATGCTGGCCGCAGTGATCGCCCGGCTCTATCGCAAGGTGGGCCCGAACGAAGCCCTGATTGTGTACGGTTTCGGTGGCACCAAGGTGGTGAAGGGCAGTGGTAAGGTCATTTGGCCGATGATCCAGCAAAGCCGCGGCCTCAGCCTTGAGCTGATGAGCTTCGATGTTGCGCCCACGCAGGATCTCTACACCAACCAGGGTGTGGCCGTGAATGTGGAAGCCGTGGCACAGATTAAGGTGAAGTCGGATCCGGTCAGTATCCTCACGGCGTCGGAACAGTTCCTCAGCATGGAATACCAGGCCATGCAAGGCCTGATCCGGCTGGTGATGGAAGGCCACCTGCGCGGTATCGTCGGCCAGCTCACGGTGGAATCCATCGTGAAAGAGCCGGAGATGGTGGCCGATCGCATGCGGGCCAATGTTGCCGAAGATATGGCCAAAATGGGCCTTGAGGTGGTGAGTTTCACCATCCGCGAGGTCACCGATTCCAACGAATACATCCTCAATATGGGTAAGCCGGACGTGGCGCTGGTGCGCCGCACTGCGGACATCGCCATCGCCGAGGCCGAGCGCGACACCGCCATCCGCCGGGCCCAGGCCATGCGCGAGGCCAAGATCGCCGAAGCTGCTGCTGAGCAGGAAAAGGTGCTGGCCGAGTCCATCAGCCAGACCGCGCAGGCCGAGGCAGTGCGCGATCTCAACCTGAAGCAGGCCGAGTATGAGCGGGCTGTGCAGGAGCAACGCGCCCAGGCCGACAAGGCATACGAGATCCAGGCAAGTATCCAGCAACAAAAAATCGTTGCTGAGCAGGTTCGGGTGGAGCAGGTTCGCAAGGAGGGGGAAGTCGCCGTCCAGGAGGCTGAAATCCTTCGCCGCGAGAAGGAACTGATTGCCACCGTGCTCCGCGCCGCCGAAGTCGAGAAGCAGCGAATTGAAACGCTGGCCGAGGCCGAGCGGCAACGCGAAGTGCTCCGCGCCCGCGGTGTGGCCGAGCGCACCCGCCTTGAAGGTGAAGCGGCCGCGGCAGTGGTTCGGTTTACCGGACAGGCCGAGGCCGAGATCATTGAGGCAAAAGGTCAATCCGAGGCCCACGCCATGCAGGTGAAAGCGGCGGCGTTCCAGGAATACAACCAGGCCGCGATCCTGGACAAACTGCTCACGCAGATGCCGGAGATGGTGCGGGCAATAGCCGAACCACTCAATCGCGTCGACAAGATCACCGTCGTTTCCACTGGCGGCGATGGCGATGGTGGTACCACCGGTATGAATCGGATCACTGGCGATATGACGGCACTCGTCGCCCAGGTACCGGCGTTGCTTGAAGCACTTACCGGCTTCAAGATGGACGAGATGTTGAAGAACGTGCCAGGCACGCAGGATAGTTACAAGAAGTCCCAGACCGCCCGCAAGCCTTCGGAATCCACCAACCAGCGGGTGGAAGCAGAGCCTGTGGCCGTTCCGGCGGAAGATGAGGACGTGACCTAGGACGAATTTGCCAGCGTTTGGGATAATAAACGGGAGGCGCATCCGCCTCCCGTTTTCTTTGCGCAAAAGGCCAACCCTCATAATGGATATTCCCGGCAACAATCCTATTCCCGGCGGCGATGCCCAATTTGTTGCGCCCCAGGCGCTTGGTGAGCCCGGCAAACGCAGGTTCCGCATCGTTGTGGTGGTGGAAGGCATGACCTGGATGCTGTGGATGGAGAAGCAGCAAGTACAGGCGCTCGGGTTGGCAATGGAGCAAATTCTGGAGTTCATGCCCCTTCGCAATGCATTACCAGACTGGGCGCTGCAGGATGCTGAGTACGATGAGAATACCGATCTCCAGTTCCGGGTTGGGCGAATCGAGATGGGATTCGACGCTGGTGATAGCCAGGTCGTGATTGCCGCCCACGATATTGCTCAGGAAGATGATGATGCCGATCCCGACCTGCGCTTCCGCATGAGCCTGCAAATGGCGCGTGCATTCAGCGAGGAGGCGTCCGAGCTCATGACCAAGGGACGACCGCTTTGCCCGATGTGCGGCCTTCCCAAGGAAGACGATCATGTCTGTCCGGAGCAGAACGGCCATCTGCCGTATGACCTCGACGATCCATTTATCGACCTGAGTTAGTCGATCCTGCAAAATCGTCCAAGTTCGCTGTAGCCCTGTTCTATATAGCCATATCTTCTTTCGCGTACAGTGTTGCCAACGGTCATTCGTGCAACGTGAACGGGATGAATCCATGGAATACACACGGCTTGGCAGCAGTGGTCTCGAGGTTTCGCGCATCTGTATGGGCGCTATGAGCTTTGGTGACCGCGCGGAAGGACAGCAGTGGCTCATTGGTGAGGACGAGGCACTCCCAATCGTGAAGCACGCACTCGAGTTGGGGATCAACTTCTTCGATACCGCCAATGTCTACAACGGTGGGCGCAGCGAGGAGATACTGGGCGAGGCGCTGCGGCAGTACGCCAGCCGTGACGACTATGTGCTGGCCACCAAGGTCTGGGGTCGGGTGCGCCCGGGCCCTAATGGTGCAGGCCTTTCCCGTGCCGCCATCATGGGTGAGATCGACAAGAGTCTCAAGCGCCTAAAAATGGACTACGTTGACCTCTACATCCTGCATCGTTGGGATTACGATGTGCCGATTGAGGAAACCATGGAAGCCATGAACGACGTGGTTCGCGCTGGCAAGGCGCGCTATATCGGTTCATCGGCGATGATGGCGTGGCAGTTCGCCAAGACCCTCTCTACCTGCGAGAGGCACGGCTGGACCAAACCTGTTTCCATGCAGAACCACTACAACCTCATTTATCGCGAAGAAGAGCGAGAGATGAATCCCCTGTGCGTGAGCGCGGGTGTCGGCACGACGCCATACAGTCCGCTCGCATCGGGACGACTTGCTCGCGACTTCAAGAACGTGCAGACACCACGGGCCGAGCACGACGCGATCGCCAAATGGAAGTACGACGCCACCGCCGATGCCGACCAGGCTGTGATCGATCGCGTGGCGGAATTGGCGGAGAAGCATGGAGTGGCCCGGGCGCAGATCGCGCTCGCCTGGATCCTGCGCAAGGCTCCGGTGAGTGCGCCCATCGTCGGCGCGAGCCGGGGAAACTACCTCGATGAGGCGGCCGGAGCGTTCGAAGTCCACCTGACCGCTGAGGAAATCACCTATCTTGAGGAGACGTATGTGCCGCACGCTGTGATGGGGCCCACTCCCTATCCCACGAGCCTGACCCGCCCAGTTAATGAGTGACCAAATGCAGGCAAGCCGGGTTTCGCCGACGTTGAGCCGGTTGGGGTATGGCTACCTCGCCCTGTTGTTGGCGTTTGCCTCGCTCTCTACCGATCTCTACCTGCCCGCAATGCCGACCATGGCGGAGGCGCTGGGAGCGAGCCATGGGTCGCTGGAACTCACCATATCTGGCTATCTCCTTGGCTTCAGCATCGGTCAACTTTTCTGGGGACCGTTCAGTGATCATCGCGGCAGGCGGTTGCCGTTGGCGATGGGGCTGATCCTGTTCGCGGTCGGCTCACTGGGATGCGGCCTGGCCGATAGCGTGTCGATGCTCATCGGCTTCCGCATCGTGCAGGCGATCGGTGCAAGCGCCAGCGTGGTGATTGGTCGCGCTGTGGTCGCCGACCTCTTCCAGGGAAAACAGGCGGCGAAGGTACTCTCCACGCTGACCGCGATCATGGTGATCGCACCCATGCTCGGCCCGATTATTGGTGCACGTATCCTGTCGTTTACCTCGTGGCGGTGGATTTTCTTCACGCTGGTGTCCCTTGGCATTGTTACCCTTGCCGCGCTCTTCCGTGTTATCCCGGAGACACTGCCGATGTCGCATCGTATCGATAGCGCCAGGATCGTCGATAAGGATGCGTACCGCGCGTTGCTGTCCAATCAGCGGCTGGTGGCCTACGCCATGATCACGATGATCTTCACGGCGGGCATTTTCGCGTATGTGGCCGGGTCGTCATTCGTCTTCATCACCTGGGGTGGGCTTACGCCGGATACCTTCGGTCTCATCTTCGGAGCGGGTGCGGCCGTGATCATCGCGGCCAATCTCACCAATGCTCGGCTGGTGAGTCGCTATGGCACAGACCGCATGCTGCTGGGCGGCGTGACGGTTGCCGTCACGGCCTCGGTCGCGCTCGTGCTGGCTGTTATGGCCGAAGTCGACATTCGCGTGTTGGTGGCGCTCATCGTCATCTATGCCGGCTCGAACGGGTTCATCCAGGCCAATGCCATTTCTGGCGGACTGAACGCTGTAACCGAAGGCCGGGGCCGTGCTTCTGCCTTCCTGGGGTTCACGCAATACGGTGGCGGCATGATCGGCTCAGCCATTCTTGGTTTGCTGTCAAACGGCACTCCGTATCCCCTCGTCGCCATCCTGGCCATCACGTCGGCATCCAGCCTGCTCCTGATTCTTCGGGTGCGCCACCTGCCAGCGTAACCATTGCCCGATTCCGCGGACACGGTGATGATGATGGCATTGACCATCACCCGGGCGCACCAAGGACTGCCATATGTCTCACGCATCTGTTGATTCCATCGTCTCTGCAGCGGAACTGGCCGGGGCGCGTATAGGCGTTTGCGCCCTCATGCCCGACGGCAGCCGCGTGACGCATCGCGAGGACGAAATCTTCAAATCGGCCAGCTGTATCAAGATCGCCATCATGATCGAGCTTTTTCGCCGGATCGATGCGGGCCAGATCTCGCTGAACCAAACGTATGTGCTGAAGGAAGAAGACAAGGTTCCCGGCAGTGGAGTCCTGCAGGAGCTTCATGCCGGCATCGAACTGACGCTGCGCGATGTTTGCTACCTCATGATCAGCATTAGCGATAACCCGGCGACCAACATCCTCATTGATCATCTGGGCATGGATGCGATCAATGCCACCATACGGTCTCTCGGGTTGGAAAAGTCCGTGCTTGGTCGGCCAATGCGGGGTCGACCCGCCAATGCCGACGAACAGGAGAATCTCGCTACACCGGCCGAGTTCGCATTGTTGGTGAACACCATTCTCGAAGGCACAGCCGCGAGCGCCGAAAGTTGCATGGCCATGATGGAGATGCTGCGCCTGCAGAGCAACGAGCGTCGCATCGGCCGCTTTATCCCTGAAGGAACCGAGTGGGGGAGCAAAACGGGCAGCTACACCACTGTGGTGAATGATGTTGGTTTCGTCTCCACGGCGGATGGCCCAATGGTGGTGGCCATTTTCACCGAAGACGTGCCAGATCTGGTGGCGGGTGAGGTGATTATCAGCGAGATCGTGCGAGCGTTGCTCGCCCTCACCTAAGTTCTTTGCGGTGTTTTTACATTTCGTGGTTGACACAATCCCGTCTCACTCGTACCATACAGAGGCGCACAAATTGTTTGTGTGCAACGTTTCACGATCGGAAGTTATGAAGCTCTTTCCGCTGACCACCATCGTAGTACTCCTTATTACCGGGCTCCTTCTTGTAGGGAGCATTTGTGATGAGCGAGGGCAGCGATCGGCGTAAGCTGAAAGAACGACGAGAAACGTGCTGGCCTCCTCAACCAGGGAGGCTTTTTTGATGCTCCGGAACAACGAAGTCCACGGTGCATTCGAATCCCTCCCAGACGGCTACATACGCAGCCGCAACCGGGAGTGAGGCAGTGATCAAGGTTGATCACACGCCCGTATTCGAAGAGCCAGGTTGTTCATCACGCACTGTGCGTGACTATCAAGGAGCAGAGTCATGGTCGCTATCGACCCCGCCGCCAAACAGCCCACCGCGGAACAATCCACGGCTCCCGAGGTACTCAGCGGTGCGCAGATTACCTGCCGCGCGCTCGAGGCCGAGGGCGTAACCACCGTATTCGGGTATCCCGGCGGCGCCGTGATCCCGCTGTACGACGCTATTCCGGAAGCCAACCTGCATCACGTGCTCACACGCTTTGAGCAATGGTCTGGTCTGGCCGCTATTGGCTATGCCCGCGCCACCGGGAAGGTCGGTTGCTGTATCGCTACATCGGGACCCGGTGCCACCAATCTCGTAACCGCGCTGGCCGATGCCATGCTCGATTCCGTGCCGATTGTCGCCATTACTGGCCAGGTCAACGAAACCCTGATTGGTCGCGATGGTTTCCAGGAAGTAGATATCACCGGCATTACGCTGCCCGTGACCAAGCACAATTACATCGTTCACGATGTCAACGATATCGCCGCAACCATCAAGGAAGCTTTCTACCTGGCACGTACGGG
>DJVD01000265.1:0-4945 GCA_002440805.1 Chloroflexi bacterium UBA6265 | reverse complement strand
TACCAGCCCACCACCGTGCCGAACATGCGCCAGGTTCGCCTTGCAGCCGATTCCATCGCGACTGCAAAGCGCCCCCTGATCATGGCGGGACACGGGATCATCCTCTCCAACGCCGAAGAGGAATTCACCGCCTTCGTTGAGAAGTCCGGCATCCCCACCATTTTCACGCTGCTGGGTCTTGGGGCGATGGATGAGATGCACCCGTTCTCGATCGGCATGATGGGCATGCACGGTCATCGCCGCGCCAATCGGGCGTTGGATGAATGCGATTTGCTGATCAACTTCGGCGCCCGGTTCGATGATCGCGCCACCGGCAACCTCTCCGGATTTGCCCCCAATGCCAAGGTGATCCATGTGGACATCGATCCTGCCGAAATTGGCAAGAACGTCCACACCGATGTCCCTGTTGTGGGCGATATCAAGGAAGTACTGAAGCTCCTCACGCCAGAAGTCGACACGCGCGACCATTCAGCGTGGCGCACATGGATTGACGGCCAGCAGAACCGCGTGCTGCGCGCTGCACTGGAGGATCGCCCGGATTGGCCGGAGCCGTATTCCATCATCAAGGAAATCGCCGAAGTCACGAACCACGATGCCATCGTCACCACCGATGTCGGCCAGCACCAGATGTGGGCGGCCCAGCATATCGGCGTGAAGCACGGCAAGCGCTGGATCACCAGCGGCGGTCTCGGCACCATGGGCTTCGGCTTGCCAAGCGCGATCGGTGCCAAAATGGGTCGACCTGACCTGGAGGTGTGGACCATCGTTGGCGATGGCGGCTTCCAGATGAGCGGCACCGAAGTGGCCACTGCCGTGCAGGAAGGTCTCGATATCAACATCGCCATTATCAACAATGGCTACCTCGGCATGGTGCGGCAATGGCAGGATCTCTTCCACGCCCGCAATTACTCGGAGGTTGCTATCAGCGCTCCGGATTTCGTCAAGTTTGCTGAAGCGTACGGTGCCACCGGCATCCGTGTGCGCACGAACGACGAGATTCGGCCGGCAATCGAGAAAGCCCGCTCTATTAAGGGACCCGTGCTGATCGATTTCGTGGTCGAACCTGAAGCCAACGTCTATCCGATGGTTGCTCCAGGCGCTTCAAACTCCCAGATGATCGATTCCGACGTTCCGCAGGAAAGGAAGTAACCCAATGATCACCACACATACGCTTGTCCTGCTGGTGGAAGATCACCCTGGTGTCTTGAATCGGGTTGTCAGCCTAATGCGTCGCCGCACATTCAACATCGATTCGATCACGGTTGGCCACTCCGAGCAGCCTGGAGTGTCACGCATGACCATCCAGCTCCGCGGCAAGTCGGAGGATATCGAACAGGCCAGCAAACAGCTCTACAAGCTCCTGGAAGTGATCAAGGTGATCGACCTCGAGGCCACCGAAGCGATGATTCGCGAACTGGTGCTGGTGAAGGTTGCGGCGAAGGGAGCGGTGCGCGCCGAAGTGGTGCAAACCGCCGCCATCTACAATGCCCGCGTCCTGGACGCCACACCGAACAGCGTCATGATTGAGATGAGTGGCACCGAGGAAGAGATCGAATCCTTCCTCACCATGATGCGCGTCTATGGCGTGCGCGAAATGGTGCGAAGCGGCAAGGTTGCCTTGCCCCGTGCCCTTGGCAAGAAAACAGATTCCCAACCCCGGCAGATGAGTTCGCTCGCTGCCGACTAATCACATCGCGTTTTACGTGGTCTCATGGTGGGACCAATCACACAGGGTGATGGCACACGGCCATCCACATGGAGGATCCGGACGTTATGGTGGCGAAGATCTATTACGAGAACGATGCAACATTGGCTCCACTGCAGGATAAGGTCGTGGCCATCATCGGCTACGGTGCCCAGGGCCACGCCCATGCGCTCAACCTGCGCGATAGTGGTGTCAGCGTTGTCGTGGGCCTGAAGGCCGACAGTGCCAGCAAGCCGAAGGCCGAGGCCGAGGGCCTGAAGGTGATATCTGTTCCGGAGGCCGTCACCACTGCCGACGTCGTGATGGTGCTCGTGCCCGATCACCTGCAGAAGTCGATCTACGAGAACGAAATCGAGCCAAACCTCACCGCTGGCAAAACCCTGATGTTTGCCCATGGGTTCTCGATCCACTTCAAGGCGATCACCCCACCGGAGAACGTGGATGTCAGCATGATTGCTCCCAAGGCACCGGGCCAGCGCGTGCGCGAGCTCTTCCAGGAGGGCATTGGTGTGCCGGGCCTGGTCGCCATCGCCCAGGACGCCACCGGGAACGCAATGGAAACCGCGCTGGCGTACGCTCGTGGCGTTGGTTGCCTGAACGCTGGCGTGCTGGAGACCACGTTCAAGGAAGAGACCGAAACCGATCTCTTCGGCGAGCAGGCTGTGCTCTGTGGTGGCGTGACCGCGCTGATGATGGCCGGATTCGAGACACTGGTTGAAGCCGGCTACGAGCCAGAAAGCGCGTACTTCGAGTGTGTCCATGAGATGAAGCTCATCGTCGACCTGATCTACGAAGGCGGCATGACCCTCATGCGCCAGGTGGTAAGTGATACCGCCGAGTATGGTGATTACATCACTGGCCCCAAGATCATCACTGCCGAGACCAAGAAGGCAATGAAGGGCGTCCTCACCGATATCCAGGACGGCACGTTCGCCCGCAACTGGATCGCCGAGAACGAAACCGGTCGCCATGGTTTCCTCAAACTCCGCGCCGATAACGAAGGTCATGAAGTTGAGAAGGTTGGCGCCGAGCTTCGCGCGATGATGCCATTCCTCAAGAGCGGCAAGGCGGCACGCGATGCCGCAATCGAGCGACGCAAGCAGTAGATCCAGTGGGAGGGTGGCACCCGCCCTCCCCCAGAAAGGGTAGTGACATGAGCGACGGAGACATTAACGTATCGGCTGTGGAAGATCGCGTGATTGTATTCGACACCACTCTTCGTGATGGCGAACAATCTCCCGGTGCCACCCTTACGGCAGACGAGAAACTCCAGGTCGCCGAAGCACTATTCCGCCTGAAAGTCGATGTGATCGAAGCCGGATTCCCCGCTGCCTCGCCAGGTGATTTCGAGGCTGTCCGCGAAATCGCGCGGCGCAGCAAGGGAACCGGGGTTACGGTAGCTGGGCTGGCCCGGGCCAACAAGGGCGATATCGAACGGGCCGCCCAGGCCGTAGCGCCTGCGGAAAAGCCCCGCATCCATACGTTCATTGCCACCAGCGATATCCATCTCAAATACAAGCTGCGCATGACCCGCGACGAAGTGATTGCGCGCGTACGCGAATCGGTGACGCTGGCGAAATCGTATGTCGACGATGTGGAATTCTCCTGCGAGGATGCCACCCGCTCCGATCGCGATTTCATGGTGGAAGTGTTCAGCGTCGCCGTGGAATGCGGCGCGACAACGCTTAATATCCCCGATACCGTGGGGTACACCACGCCCTTTGAGTACTACGACCTGGTTTCCTACCTGAAACAACATGTGCGCGGTGCCGAGAACGTCGTGTTTTCGGTACATTGTCACGACGATCTCGGCATGGCTACCGCCAACACGCTCATTGCCGTGAAGGCGGGAGCGCGCCAGGTGGAAGTAACCATGAACGGCATCGGCGAGCGCGCCGGCAACACATCGCTGGAAGAAGTGGTGATGGCATTGGAAACACGTGGCACCGAGTTCGGTGGCGTGCGGACGCAGGTTGCTACCGAGCGCCTGGTTCCTGTTTCCCGCCTGGTGAGCACCCTCACCGGTATTGCCGTGCAGGCCAACAAAGCCATCGTTGGCAGCAACGCATTCGCCCATGAGGCTGGCATTCACCAGGATGGCATGCTGAAGGAGCGCACCACCTACGAGATCATGAACCCGGCCGATGTGGGCTGGGAGGGCACCAGCCTCGTGCTGGGCAAGCACTCGGGCCGCGCCGGATTCCGTTCGGCGCTCACCGATCTTGGTATTACCCTCGACGATGCGCAGATGCAGGCCGCGTACGAGCGGTTCCTGGAACTTGCCGATCGCAAGAAGAAGGTCACCGGCGCCGACCTTGAAGCGCTGATCGCCGATAACATCATCGTTCACGGTAGCGCCGTTCACATTACCGATTTCAGCGTCACGTCTGGTCATGGCGGTGAGGCCAGTGCGATGGTGGTCGTGAACCGCGACGACCACCAATACACCGGTCGGTCGGCCGGTAATGGCCCGATCGATGCATTGCTTTCAGCCATCGATATCGCCCTCGGGATCGAAACCGAGCTGACGTACTTCAATGTGGAAGCCGTCACACCGGGCGAGGATGCCCAGGGCCAGGTACATGTGCGCATTCGCCACAATGGCCAAACCTACAGCGGCCATGGTCTCGCTACTGACACGGTGGAGGCATCCGCGAAGGCTTATGTCGCGGCTGTGAGCCAGATGCTCATCTCCCAGCCAGATGTTGTACTGGCCGGGATGTCTGCCACCTCACGATGGACCTAGCCATGTCTGTTCGGCACGACACCATCTGGCGGGATGCGTCGATGGCGGCCAATTATGGCGCCATTAAGAGCGACATCCCGTTTGTGGATGTGCATTTCGACATCATGCATCGGTTGCTGGCCGAAGCTGGCATCACGGTGCGGAACCTTCTCGATCTCGGGACGGGTGACGGGATCGCCACCGCCGAAGTCATGAAGCGGCAACCAGTCGAATCCGCGACACTCACCGATTTTTCCGAGCCGTTCCTCGATGCCGCTCGCAGCCGTTTCGCCGATTCCAATCTGGACCTGCAGTTCGTCACCGGCGATTTTCGTGAATCCGACTGGCATGCCGCCGTCACGGCCCGGGGACCGTTCGATTTGGTGGTGAGCCGGTTTGCCATCCATCACATCCCTGACCCTATGAAAATGGCGCTCTATCGGCAGGTCTACACGTGGTTGAAGCCCGAAGGAATGTTTGTGCAGGTCGAGCATGTCGCCAGCGCGTCGCCGCTG
>DJVD01000239.1:1661-14712 GCA_002440805.1 Chloroflexi bacterium UBA6265 | reverse complement strand
GGTCACAGGTTCAAGTCCTGTTACGCCCACCAATACCACCCCGGGTTCACCACTCGGGGTGGTATTTTGTTGCGTTTTTGCATTGCGAATCGGCCACGAGAGGGATCGCCGATGGATGTGCCCCCGGTATTGACGTGCCCCACGTACGCCAGGTGCGGCGATGACGGACGTCCGGCAGGTGCAATCGGCCAAGTGAGTACACAATTCACTTGACCATCCGTCGGCATTAGCAGCACAATACAGGAACGCACCACGTGACTGGGGGTGGCTGCTACCGGTGTGTGCATCGGCAGTTGCACGTGTAGCGATCACTCACCACCAACACCGCGTGATGGAACTATTGAAGGGCAGATTCGCCGCAAGCGAGCGAATCTCGGAGGAGGACATCGCATGAGGCGCGAACAAACGCTGGCAGACCGAATAACAGGCTCGGCGTTGTGGCGGTCCGTGGTTCGCCACGGGTATCCGGATACGCAACGTAACCAGGCCCTAATCATCGCCAGTAATGTGTTCCTGCACATTCACCCGGTGAAGATCAAGCGATACGCCACGAAGGTGACCTATACCTTCTGCCTCGGCGGTCTCTCATTCTTCATGTTCCTGGTGCTGGTAATGACCGGCGTGCTGCTGATGTTTTACTACGTGCCTGCATCCGATATTGCGTACCAGAGCATGAAGGACATCGAGGGCAGCGTTACCTTCGGCCAGCTTATGCGCAACATGCATCGCTGGTCGGCTCAGGGCATGGTTATCGCCGTGTTCCTTCATATGGGTCGCGTGTTTTACACCGGCTCGTACAAACCACCGCGAGAGTTCAACTGGGTTATCGGTGTACTGCTGCTGGTTGTTACCTTCCTGCTCTCATTCACCGGTTACCTGCTTCCGTGGGATCAGCTGGCCTACTGGGCAGTGACCGTTGGTGCCGAAATTGGCGGCGCCACCCCCATCATTGGCCCGCAGGTGAGCCGCGTGCTCCTCGGCGATTACCAGATCGGCCAGAACACCCTCATTCGTTTCTATACGCTTCACGTCATCTTCCTGCCGCTGGTCGCTGCCTTCCTCATGGCTGTGCACTTCTGGCGCATTCGTAAGGATGGCGGCATTTCCGGTCCGCTGTAGTCGACTGTAGATAGCCTTCCCACACCCAGGAGGAGAATGCACATGGCAGAGATCGCACAGCAGCCGGGAGGCGTACCGGCTCAGATTGATGAAAAGAAGAAGCAAAAACTGCTCGAACTGGTTCGCGGTCGAGCCGTAGCCCGACCGACCGACCTGGCCGACGACGAAGTGATGGTATGGCCCACGCTGGTGGTGATCGAGGCCGTATCGGCCACGATCTTCCTCGGCATCCTTACGCTGCTGAGCGTACTGGTAAATGCACCCCTGCTCGAAATGGCCAACCCGAACCAGACACCTAACCCGGCCAAGGCACCGTGGTACTTCCTGAACCTTCAGGAGATGCTGTTGCACATGGACCCGGCGTTGGCAGGCATTATCGTGCCGACCCTGGCGCTGGCGGGTATCGCTGCCATTCCCTACATCGACCGAAGCCCCCTGGGCGTCGGTATCCTTGGAACGTCGTCCAAAGGTCGCAAGATCATCGGTTTCACGGCCGTCTTCACCAGCGTTGTCCTCATTGGCCTGGTGCTGTTGGATGAAGCCAGTGGTCGCACCGGTTTCTGGANNGGAATGGACGAGCGGCATGGTAATGCCCACGATCGTCATGGCGATCTTCATCGGTATGCTCGTCACGCTGGTGAAGCGGATCTTCAATCCCACCACTCGTGAGCTCATCATTGCCCTGTACACCGGGTTCTTTGTCACCTATTGGTTGCTGGCGCTGGTCGGCACTTCATTCCGCGGACAAGGCCAGGATCTTACCCTGCCGTGGAACCTGCCGCTGGTGCATCACTAGGTCAACTTGAACGCAGCCACCGCGCAGTAAGGCTGTCTACGACAAGGACGTTGCTTGTATGAATCCTCTGATTAGAACCATCGCCGGGCTGGGCACAGGGTGGGCTGCGTCACGCAGTATCACCATGCTGTCCAGGCTCCAGGCGGGTCATGGCGAAACCGCCGCCACCAAGGTGGCGAGCCGCCGCACATTCACGCGTAATGCCGCGTTGGGTGCGAGTGCAGTGGTATTGGCCCAGTTCGGTGCCATGTTTGGCATTTTGATGTGGCCAAACAAGACCGGTGCCTTTGGTGGTGATATCACCGTGGGGCCGGGCAGCATCCCTGAAGTAGGCGGAGATCCGTTCCGCGATCAGGCCGGGAAATTTTACGTCGTGCGTAATGAGGACGGCATCCAGGCCCTGTACTGGAAATGCGTTCACCTCGGATGCACCGTGCCGTATAACGGCGGTTCTGGCCACTTCCAGTGCCCATGCCACGGCTCGATCTTCACGAAAGACGGCTCCCGCATCGGTGGCCCAGCCACACGCCGACTTGATCGCATGCCGATCTCTGTGGCTGAAGATGGCTCGATCACTGTGTCCACAAACCCGACCACGATCGAGAAAAGCCCTGGACGCACCGAATACGTGCCAACCGATGCGACTCCCTACCCGTAGTCGCGACATTCGAACGTCAAACGTCGCACGAGCGGCATGATTGAAGGAGAGCAAGGGTGGGATCAGTTCGCAAATTGGCAATGTTTGTGGTGATCGGTTTGATCGTCATTTCCACTGCCGTCACGGTTTATACGGCCAATGAGCCTAATCGCCGCAGTGAAGAAACGACAGAGCAGGAAGGCGTTTCGATTGAGCGCGCTGCCAGCCTGTATACCACCTACTGCCTGCAGTGCCACGGCCCCGCCGGACTTGGCAATATGGAAGTAGATGCCGAAGGCAACAATATGGGCCGCGTGGGTGCACCGCTCAACCAGACTCTGATGAGCGAGGAAGACCTGCAGGGACGATCCGCCATTTTCCAATCGGATGATCCGGTGGAGCAAAACATCGCCGAGGACTGGATTCGCTTCCGTATCACCTATGGTGCCCCATCGGAAGGCCAGTTGAACCGAAACTACAATCAGGTGCCGGCGATGCCGAGTTTCCGCCACGATCTCAACGTCGAGGAAATCAACAGTCTCGTGTGGTTGATCATGCACGGCGATTGGAACTACGTGTACAACCATGTTGTGCATACAACCGGCAAGAACATTTGCGAAGCGACACCAGAGGCTGATCGGGAAGAATCCTGCGATCACGCAGTAGCGTATCCAACTGTCGTGCCGACTGCCGCACCGGAAGGTAGTGGCGACGCGGCCGCATCGCCGGCAGCCGATACCGGTGCTGCCGACAGTGCTGCAGGTACCACCGATCATGCGGTAGTGGCCACTGACAATGCATTCGATACCAATGCTATTACCGTGAAGCCTGGTGATACGATCACGCTCTCCAATGAGGGCTTCGCACAGCACGACCTCACTGTTTCCGATTTGGGAATTGCAACGGATCTGCTGAACAATGGCGACACGATGACCATTACGATCCCTGCAGACGCAGCACCGGGCGATTATGAGTTCATCTGCTCCGTACCGGGCCACAAGGAAGCCGGCATGGTCGGCACAATCACGGTCGATGCACCGTAACGAACCAAGGAGTACGCAATGCTTATCACCAACCTGGCGACCCAGTTCGGAACGTTGGCGGAAACCGTAGAGCTGTTTCTCGCTCTTGCCCTCATGATCGTCGGTATCATCCTGACCTGGGTTGTACAAAAATGGGCAGATAGCACCAGCCCCGAGCAACCTGGCGCTGTCAACCTCGGCGAGGCGAACCCTCAACCCCGTGAAGCAAACACAATGCGCCAGTAGCGTTTAATACAGGTCGTCGATTTGGGCGATACTTACGGGAGTCCGGTTCTTGAGCCGGGCTCCCGATGTGGTTTTCCAGGGAGAAATACCTGCATGCCTGCAAACGCTCAAAACAGTTCCTACCTGTGGTGCGACACCTGTCGCCGCAGCTTCAGTTACAGCGACGCGCCGGATGGCAATTGTCCGTTGTGTGGCGGCGAAATGCGCCCCACCAGTAAGGTGAATGCGATACTCCGCGGCCTGATGGCAAATGAGCTGAGCCCATCCCCCATTGTTTCCAAACACCGTCAAATGGTGAAACTCATATGGACCCGCAATGGCATGGGCGAGCAGTATTACCGCGTGCTTGCGCCCGACATGAGCTATAGCAAGTTCGAAGGTGCAATGACCAGGCTTCTCTGCCAGGGTGCAGAAGAAGGATGGGTACAGTTCGTGATCCCGGACGCTCCGAAAGATGACGAATCGCTCTACCAAATGAAGGTGTTGGACGAAAACCGCTTCCTGGCCGCGCTCCAATCGTTGGCAGGACCAGACGCATCGATCGAAGAAGGGGCCTAACCATGCAGGATTCAGTGAGCGATCGCACAATCGGCGTTTATTTGGATGCCCTTGCGGGAGACCAGGCTGCGCCAGGGGGCGGGAGCGCCGCCGGGATTGTGGGAGCACTCGCCGCGGCTGCTGCCGAAATGGTTGTCAGCCTTACCCGCGACGCGAGCGAGAATATTCTCGCTGCCAAGGCCGCACTGGTTGAACTGCGGACGCGTGCGCTCGAATGCGCCCAGCACGACGAACTCGCTTACGGGTATTACATCGAATCGCTCAAACTCCCCAAGGGCACCGAGGAAGAGAAATCGGCCCGCAAGCTCGCAATGAGCAAGGCGATGGAACAAAGCGCAAGGGTACCGCTGGCCCTGGCAATTGTGGCCATTGAAATCATCCACGCGCTGGAGGTGGTGGTTCACGAAGGCAACAAAACCGTACTCGGCGATGCCAACGCCGCAATCGTGCTGGCCCAGGCCACCGTTGATATCTGCGAGATCAACGTGCGCGCCAATCTCCCCTATCTCAAGGACGAGCAATTGGCCCTCGATATTCGCACCTCGATTGAGGCGGCACATGAAATGACCGTACACCTGGCGGCGGAACGGCGCGCGCAAATCAACGAGCGCCTGATCCAGTCGATTGCCTAGAAACGGGCGGCGGATTTCTCCGCCGCCCTGCTACGCCGTGCGGATGGTGACCTCGGATGGCTCACCCTGGTCCGGCTCAAAGCTCAGGACCTTCTCTGGCACCCGAAACTCATCCATCGCAAAGAGTCGCTGCCGTTCATCCAGCGTTTGGCTGGCGGCAACTTCATCCAGCAACTCCGCCCCATCATCATTCACTTCCTGGGTATCGATTCCCCACACATCCCAGAGCAACATTTCGTGCTTGTTGAGCGCTGCCAGGTCGACGACGGTATTGTGCCAGAGATAGGGCACTCCTCGGAGCGCTTCCTCGTCGATGTCGGGATGCACCACAAATTTGTCAGGATCCAGTGTGCCTGCGCGCACGCCTTTCCAGGCATCCAACCCCGGCAAGAAGATCTCGCGGGAGATATCGAGTGGGTTTACCTCTTTGCCGGAGGAAAGCGTCCACGGTCCATGCAGCTCGGCATCGACCAGCCTCCAGCGCTGTTCCGTTTCGTCCCAGATTTCGGCCACGGTGTGATCAATCCACCAGTCCTCCATGAAGTAGTTGGAGAACCCAACCCGGCTGCGGGCGGCGAACCCGTGATGGCGGGCAAGTGACACCAACAGTAACGCCCAGTCGCGACAGCATCCGACCATGCGCTCGTTCGGCAGCCGGGTTTCCCGGGCCACGATGGGATTGATGGCATGGATGCAGGCGATCATGTCCGCAGCGTAGCGAAGGTTCACTTCCGCAATACGCTCCGGGGTGATCCCGTTTTCGGCCCAGTCTCCATCTCCTCGATAGTGGAAGAGCAGTGGCGTGATGGTGGCCTTCATCTCTTCGATCGTCGAGGGTATGGTGTCCCACAATGCAGCGAACTCACGGGGATCGGAGAAGACACTGTGTTGGCGGTAATACTCAAGTTCATTCATCGCGTGGGTCCTTTCGTTACGTGGACAGGATATGCAACCTCACAAATCAGGTCATCTGGACGTGCGGTGGCGAAATCGGTCAAATGTATCTCGCGGGGAAGGCCGGAAATCTCATAACCCCGGGAATCAATCCAGCGGCGCATCCATTGGTAGACCTGCAGTATTTGGGGGAACACCATCTGGTGTTCGCGCAGCACCGTGTACACCTGCATGTGCGCAGACTCGGTGCGAACAAGATCACCACCTTCCGCTGCAGATTCGAGTACAACCGGCAGGCAAACATCCACAGGCCCATCGCTATCGAGATCGACCTGGCCGTGAAACATCACCGAAACCAGTCCGCGAGCGCCGCCGTAGTGGTCTGCCCGGTTTACCAGGTATGCGGTGGATTCGGCGATGAACGCCGGCAACTCGGGTCCGTGCAGGTGATGAGTGCGATAGAGATAGGTCTGCGACGGCACGTCCCGCACCTGAACCGGATAGCGTTCGCCAGACGATATCCCTGCCTGTTCATCGCCGAGGACTGAGCCGCGAATGTACTGGAACAGATCGGCACGCACGGTCATTCGCGCCAGCTCGTCCTGCCACCAGTCGGCCAACGACGTTGATGCGTCAGCAGGTGCCTGTGCAATGATGATCGCGATTTCCGCCAGCGGGACATCCAGCTTGCGGAGAAGCGAAATCAGCCGGGCTGTTTCAAGTTGCGACTCGCTGTAGTACCTGTACTTCGAGGATGGATCAACATGCTGCGGCCGCAGTAGACCCATCTCGTCGTAGAGGCGAAGCGCCTTCACCGAGAGCATCGACCGGCGCGAGAACGCGCTGATGCTCAGATCACCCTGCTTCACCGAACCTCCTTCCAGCGGCAACCCGCCGCCATGAAGTGCACTATGAGGTCTCCCCGTGGGGGAGAGTCAAGCCTCGGTCTGCCTGGGTCGATATTGCAGCGCCTCGGCGACGTGGGGCGACAGCACATGGTCGCTTGCCGCGAGATCGGCAATCGTGCGGGCAAGTTTGAGCACGCGGTGATAGGCGCGTGCGCTCAGGTTGAGCTGGCGCACGGCCATGCGAATCAGTTGTTCGCCGCGTTCGTCGAGCCTGGCATACTGCTGCACTTCCCGCGGCCCCATATCGGCATTGGTGCGTTTATCCGTACCATCGTAGCGCCGGGACTGGATTTTTCGGGCTGCTTCCACGCGCGAACGCACAATGCTTGAGGTCTCACCGGCCCGTCGATCGGCCAGTTGCTCGTAATCGATGCGCGGCACTTCCAGATGAATATCAATCCGGTCGAGCAATGGTCCACTAATGCGTTTCTGGTATCGACTCACCTGCTGTTGCGAACAGCGGCATTCGCGCACAGGATCCCCATAGAAGCCGCAGGGGCACGGGTTCATGGCTGCAACCAGCGCCACACTGGCGGGAAACTGAATCGAGCCAGATGCACGGGCGATGGTCACCTTGTGATCTTCCAGTGGCTGCCGCAAGACCTCAAGGGTTTGGGTATTGAACTCGGGCAGCTCATCGAGAAAGAGCACACCGCGATGGGCCAGGCTGAGTTCGCCCGGACGCGGATGCGTGCCCCCGCCCACCAGCCCCGCGTGGCTGGTGGTGTGGTGTGGTGAGCGGAACGGTCGCTGCCGTACCAACGGTGATTCCGGCGGCAGGAGACCACGCACGCTGTAGATGCGCGTGACTTCCAACGATTCCTCAAGGCTCATGGGCGGCAAGATGCCCGGCATGCTGCGCGCCAGCAGCGTCTTGCCGGAGCCGGGAGGGCCACTCATGATCAGGTTGTGCGCGCCGGCGGCAGCTACTTCCATCCCCCGCTTCACATGATCTTGCCCCTTGATATCGGCGAAATCGGTGAGCGTGAGATCATCCGGCACGGCGAAGGCATCGGCATTCCCGATTACCTGTGGTATGGGCTGGTCGCCATTGAGATGCGCCACAAGGTCGGTAATTGTCTCAACCGGATAAACCTCAATCTGGCTGATAAGGGCAGCCTCGCGCGCATCGGCCGCAGGGACAAATGCACGTTTCAGCCCCTTCTCGACCGCCATGGACATCATGCTGATGATGCCCGGCGTGTGGCGGGCCTCGCCATCGAGGGAAAGCTCGCCCACGATGAGCGCGTCGTCCACATTTGCCAGGAGCTGGCCGCTGGCGATAAGGATGCCCACCGCGATTGGCAGATCATAGGTTGGTCCGGCTTTTCGGATATCGGCGGGNNCCGCCACTATTACGGATAGCGGATCGCACCCGCTCGCGACTCTCCTGCACCGCGGTGTCCGGTAACCCCACGATGATGATGCCGGGGATGCCCTCGCTGCGATCGACTTCGACCTCGATCAGCACCCCATCCAGCCCGACCACAGCACAGCTGTTCACCTTTGTGAGCACTCGGCATCCTTTGCTCTGTAGGCCCCACCCTACGTCCTCGGGGCACGTTTGGTGGGCCAATGTCTGGAGATTCTTCGGAAACTGTATCATGATAGATGCAACAGTTGTGCATGCTTTTGGGAGCGATATCAACTGTTGTCTGAAGGGATATCATGGCACTCTCGCAGCACAGGCAACCGAATCCGTCATCAAATGGGATGGCACGAACACTCACAGGGTTTTCTCGCGCATTTGTCCGGCATTGCCCATTCTGTGGTGGTGGCGACATCTTTCAAAGCTGGTTCACCCTGAAAAAACAATGTCCCTCATGCGGATCGATTTTCGAACCGGAAGATGGCTATATGCTCGGTTCCTATGTCGTGAACCTGGGCCTCACTGCCGTCATCGGCGTTCTGTTCGCATTTGGCGTGGTGTTTGGCACCGATCTCTCCGTAGTCACCATCCAAATTGCCGCCGTGGCGCTGGTGATTGGCTTGCCCCTGTTCCTCTATGGATATGCCCAGCTCTTTTGGATCTCCATCGATTTGATGTTCAACACCACGCACAAGTTTGACCCCAACAGGATCCGCCATACATAGCCGGCTTCCCGGCATCCCGATGCTGTGGAATCCGGCGTTCCGGTTCCCAAATCTCCATGCCAATCCCGGCCTTACACCAACAGGATGCAATTCATGACAACCGCACGCTCCATGATCAATGGCGGTAATCGCCTCAAACTCGCCGTGCAACGCTCCGGCCGACTTACCGAGCACACCATCGGCATGCTGCACCAAATTGGTCTCAGTTTCGAAAGCTACGGCCAACGCCTGTTCAGCCAAACTCGCAATTTCCCCCTCTCCATTTTGTATGCCCGGGATGACGATATTCCTGATTATGTCGGCCTGGAGACGGTAGACCTGGGCATTGTTGGTCGCAATCTTGTGCACGAGCAAGGCGCCGATGTCGAGGAACTGTTCGCACTTGGTTTCGGTTACTGCCAGCTAGTCGTCGCGGTACCGAACGATTCCCCGTTCACCACCCCCCAGGACCTGGCCAATGGCCGTATCGCCACCAGTTACCCGGAATCGGCGCGAAAGTACTTCGCCAGTATTGGCGCATCCCCCGAAATCGTGAAAATTAGTGGCTCAGTAGAGGTGGCCCCGGCACTGGGTGTAGCCGATGCCATCGTGGAGTTGACGGCGACCGGATCGTCGCTGCAACTCAACGACCTCAAATCGATTCACACCATTCTCGAAAGCGAGGCGGTGCTCATCGCCAACAAGGCGGCGATGAACGATCCGGCAAAGCGGGAAAATATCGATCGTCTGCTGCTGCGGATTCGCGCCGTGAACGATGCCAGCAAGTTCAAATACATCATGATGAATGCTCCGGAATCGGCCCTGGGCGATATCCGCGCCGTGCTGCCGGGCCTGAAGGCCCCCACCGTGGTGCCGCTGGCCGAGCCTGGCTTTGTTGCCATTCATACGGCTATCCGGGAAGATGAGTTCTGGGAAAAGATCGAGCAACTGCGCGCTGCCGGCGCCAGCGAGATCCTGGTGTCCGCTCTGGACAAACTGCTCCTGTAGTCACCGTTCAGAAAGGGACATTGTCATGGCACAGTCGATTGTTGGATATGTTCGCGACGCAGTTTCTCCGGCTGCTGCCTACAAGCTTGCGCCCCGACAATTTCATCCGGATAGCATCTTCCTCAACCTCAACGAATCACCCTACCCGCTTTCGCCCAAAGCCCAGCAGGTGCTCAACACTTTCTCCCAGGGGAATCGTTATCCGGAGTTCACCCAGGGTGCACTGCGCACCGCCATCAGTAACTACATCGGCTTTGCCCCCGAACGCATCGCTGTGGGCGCTGGCCTGGACGATGTGTTCTCGATCCTGGTAACGCTGTTCATCGAACCCGGCAAGGATGTGGTGATTTCCGATCCTACATTCGGCATGTATGCGACGTTCTTTGCACTGCATGGCGCGAACGTGATCAACGTGCCACTGGGCCCGGCACCGGACTTCGCCCTGAATGTCGACGGCATCATCAGTGCCGTCAACGAGAACACGGCGATGGTCATCGTCTGCAATCCGAACAACCCCACCGGTACGTTGTTCTCGCTTGAAGATATCGAACGAATAGTGGAGTCGGTGCCCTGCCCGGTCGGCATCGATGAAGCCTACGCCGAGTTCAGCCCGCTCGACCATCTCGAACTCGCCCGCACCTATGGCAATGCGATTGTGCTTCGCACGCTTAGCAAATTCGCTGGCCTCGCCGGGTATCGCGTTGGCTACGGGATTTTTCCTGAGGATTTGGTGCCGTACGTCTCGGCCGCCACGCCGGCATTCGCCAATGTCTCTGGCATTAGCGCTGCCATTGGCATTGCCAGCCTGGATGACCTGGATTACCTGATCGCCAACCGCGACGAGCAGGTATCGGAACGTGAACGGGTGACCGCCCTGCTGAACGAGATGCCAGGCGTGTCGGCCTATCCAAGCGCAACCAACTTCGTGCTCTTCAAACTGCCAGGCGATGATGCGACCCCCGTGCTCAAGGCGCTCAACGATCGTCACATCTATGTTCGGCACTATCCAGCACCCGACCTCAACCTCAATGACCACTTGCGCGTCAGTATTGGCCTGCCAGACGAGAACACAGCATTCTTCAACGCACTGGAGGAGATACTGGCCGATAGGGGGACTGCATGAATGCACGTACAGGCACTGTTGAACGATCCACCGGTGAAACCACAATCAACCTGACACTCGATATCGACGGCACAGGAACAGTCAATGCGTTTACCAGTGTGGCCTTCCTTGATCACATGCTGGATGCACTCTGCCGCCACGCTCGCTGGGATCTTTCTGTCACCGCGTCCGGAGATGCCGTGATGGATCCCCACCATACGGTGGAGGATGTCGGCATCGCCTTCGGGCTTGCGCTCAAGCAGGCATTGGGTGATCGACGCGGCATCGACCGTTATGGCAGCGCCTACGCGCCATTGGACGAGGCGCTCGCCCGCGTGGTGGTCGATATCTCCGGCCGACCCTACCTCGAGTTCGTCGCGACGATGCCAGAGCCGATGATTGGCTCGGATTTCGCCAGCAGCCTCGTCGAAGAGTTTTGGCGATCGGTGGCGATGAATGCTGGCCTTACCATGCATATCGACCTGCTGCGGGCCAGGAATAGCCACCACGCAGCTGAGGCCATTTTCAAATCTGCTGCGGTCGCCCTTCGAACTGCGGCGGCGATTGGTGGTCCTGCCGATGAGGTGCCAAGCACGAAGGGGATGCTGGCATGATCACAATCGTCGATTACGGTGCCGGAAACCTTCGCTCGATCCTGCGGGCGATAGAATCCCACGATGTGACGGCGGAGATCTCCGCAGATCCGGATCGCATCGCAGCGGCCGATCGCATCGTGCTTCCAGGAGTGGGCAATGCCAAAGCCGCCATGGAAAAGTTGAACTCCACAGGCCTCGCCTCGGCAGTGACCGAGCAGGTGCAGCGCGGAACGCCGCTCCTGGGCGTGTGCCTGGGAATGCAGCTGTTATTTGGCGATCAGGAAGAAGGCCCAACCACCGGACTCGGCCTGTTGGAAGGTCGGGCGGTTCGTCTCCCGGAAACGCTCAAAATTCCCCATATGGGGTGGAATACGGTGACTTTTACCGATCACTCCCCGCTGGCAAGCCAGTCCCCGGCCGCGTTCTATTTCGTACACAGTTACCAGGTGGAACCAGCCTCTGCCGACATGATCGCCGGTGAGACCGATTACGGTCACCGCTTCTGCAGTATGGTGATTCACGAGAATATCTGGGGCACCCAGTTCCATCCGGAAAAAAGCCAAAACGCAGGCCTTGCCCTCATTGGCGCCTGGATCAACAACTAACCTCACTGGAGCAGTCCATGATTATCTACCCGGCCATCGACATTCGAGGCGGTCATGCCGTCCGGTTGATCGAAGGCGACTACAACCGCGAAACGGTGTTCGATAGCGATCCGCTCGATGCGGCCCTGCGATGGCAGGCTGCCGGCGCCCAGTGGATTCACATTGTGGATCTCGATGGCGCCCGTGACGGCATACGTGCCAACACGGCAGCCATCAAACGCATTCGCGAACACGTATCCTTGCCGATTCAACTAGGTGGTGGACTGCGGACGATGGCGGATCTTGCAGAGGTCGCCAATATTGGCGTTGAGCGTATGGTGATTGGATCGGCCGCAGTCTCGAATCCCGAACTGGTGCGCCAGGCGGTGGAGATATATGGCGATCGCATCGCCGTGGGGCTCGATGCCCGGGATGGTTTGCTCGCCACTCACGGGTGGCAATCGCAAACAGAGGTGTCCGCCATTGAGGCCGGCATTCGTTTCGCCGAAATGGGCGTCCTCCAGATCGTTTTCACCGATATTGGCCGTGATGGCAAGCTGGAAGGACCGAACATCGAGGCTCTGACACAAATGCACAACGAGGTTGAGGCAGACATCATTGCATCGGGCGGAGTCGGATCACTGCAGGATGTGGAACATATCCGCAACACCGGCGCTGCTGGTGTGATCATTGGAGCGGCGCTGTATCATCAGAAATTCTCGCTTCAGGACGCGCTGGTGATTGGCAAGGGAGGAAAGCCGTGACGAACAACCTGACCGCCCGCGTCATCCCCTGCCTGGATGTAAATGCCGGCCGGGTGGTGAAAGGAGTCAACTTTGTCGATCTCCGGGACGCAGGTGATCCAGTGGAAATGGC
>DJVD01000239.1:741-1579 GCA_002440805.1 Chloroflexi bacterium UBA6265 | reverse complement strand
AAGGTTGGGATAAATACCGCAGCAGTGAACAATCCCGATCTTATTAACCTTGGCGCAGCGCAGTTCGGCAACCAATGTATTGTGGTGGCGATCGACGCGAGGAAGGTTGATGGTGAGGATCGGTGGGAAGTCTATACCCACGGCGGTCGTACCCCAACCGGCCGGGATGCGGTCGAATGGGCGCAAGAATGCGCCACACGGGGCGCGGGTGAAATCTTGCTCACCAGCATGGACCGAGATGGAACGCTGTCTGGTTACGACATCGATCTGTTGCGGGCGATCAACCGGGCAGTGAACATCCCCGTGATCGCCAGCGGCGGCGCGGGGGCGTTCCCTCACTTCGCTGAAGCCATCCAACAAGGGGAAGCCGATGCCGTGCTGGCCGCATCGCTCTTCCATTTCGGCACGCTGCGCATTCGGGAGGTGAAGCACTACCTGCGCGATCACGGAGTGAATGTGCGGCTGGAGACGGAGGAGTCGTGATCGATAGCATCTCATGGCCGGACGACGGCCTGGTTCCATGTGTGATCCAGGATGACGAAACCAGCGCAGTGCTGATGGTGGGATATATGAACGCCGAGGCGTTGGATCGCACGCGTGAGACCGGCGAAGTCCATTTCTGGAGCCGATCGCGCCAGCAACTGTGGCACAAGGGGGGCACCAGCGGTCACATCCAAAAGGTACGCAACATCGCAATCAACTGCGATCAAAACTCATTCCTGATCCGCGTTGAGCAGGTGGGCGCAGTGTGTCACGATGGCTACGCCACCTGCTACTACCGTGACCTGCTGGAGGATGGCTCGCTGGCGGTGAACCAGGAGCGATTGTTCGATCCGCG
>DJVD01000239.1:0-699 GCA_002440805.1 Chloroflexi bacterium UBA6265 | reverse complement strand
GGGGGCACTGGAACGCATTCAGGATGAGATGCTCGAGCTTGCCGGCGTGATGGACGGCTCGCATCGTCACGGCGATGCTGAGAGCGACTTGCTGCTGGAAGGCAGCCAATGCTGTTACTGGATCGTTATTACGTCACTTCAACACGGGTTGACCTGGCACGATGTGCGCCCGGATCGGGGCCTGGATGTAACAGAGGCTTCGGTCGACGCGGAGATGGCCTCGGCAGTGCTCCGGGCCGGGTCACGGGCCCTCACCACCTTCTCCGCCAGCATTGCCATGCACCTGTTGCAGCTCGTTGCCGAGAGTGCGCGAACGATGAATATCGAACCGCGGAAGCTGATCGAACGAGATCTTGCCGAACTGCGAGAGCGCCCCTATATGGCGGCATTCTTCAATCGGTAACTCAGCCGCAGCCATTCTGCCACGCCGGTTGCAGCAATGGCAGCGAGCAACGTAGCGCCGGTGATGGCACCTACGGTCACAAGTCGATCCCGCGTATTCAGTGCGGGTTCCGAGATCGGATCGAGCACGTTGATCGTGGCTGCGCCGAAGCGGTAATCGGGGGGCACGAGGTACAGGTTCGCAACCTCCGCAAGGTTGGCTTCGATCGTCGTAGCCACCTTGGTAATAATCTCCGGCGTATCGCCGACCACGGTTATCTCCACGAAGTGCGCCCTGCGGGAACTGCGGATCATATC
>DJVD01000114.1:8115-16448 GCA_002440805.1 Chloroflexi bacterium UBA6265 | reverse complement strand
TCCACATCGCTGCTCGAGGGAGTTTACGAGCAAAGCATGATCGATTCATTTGTGCTTGCGGTAGAACGCGGAGTGCAAGGTACGCCGGCGCTCATCCTCAACGGCAGCGAGCCATTCTATGTGCCACAGGATGGATTCCAGGGCCTTAAGGCTATTCTGGATGCCGAACTCAAGTAGGCCACCACGCTGCGCTGACACGAGTATTTACCGGAATTGAACCTTCTGGGCAATTGCAGCGTATACTGGCTATGGGCACTTCACCGTGTGACATCACACAGGACGGCAGATGCCGACATCAGGATCTGTGCGGATCCAATCGAGGACACGCGCAGAACAGTACAGGATTTCAGTAACATGCAAACAGGAACAGTAAAGTGGTTCAACGCTGAGAAGGGCTTTGGTTTCATTGCCCGTGATGCAGGTGGGGATGATCTCTTCGTGCACCGCTCCGTCGTTGGAATGACTCCGCTCGGCGAAGGTGACCGCGTCGAGTTTGTTGAAGGTAACGGACCGAAAGGTCCTAGTGCGGTTGAGGTCAATGTACTCGAGCGCAACCCGAATCCTCCTACCGAACGCGCCCCGCGCCAGCAGGTAGATTCCTCCAACTTGCCAGTAGCCACTGGTACGGTGGATCGATTCGACGAAATCAAGGGCTTCGGCTTCATTCGCCAGGGTGCGGGTGGCCCGGATGTCTTCTTCCACCAGTCTTCGGTAAGCGGAGTTCGTCCGCGCGTTGGCGATGAAGTGGAATACCGACTCGGTGAGGGCGACAAGGGCCCCCGAGGCGAGGACGTCCGCGTTCTTCTGAACAACGAAGACTACTACTAGTAGTCAAATGAGGTAGGGAAACTTACCTCTCAATGTGTCCCGTTCAACCACTCCGGTGCATCCGCATTGGGGTGGTTGTCGTTTACCCGAATAGCGGCCTGGTCGCACGGCTCGCGTGCCACGGGTAAACTAAATGGCAGCGATGTTTTACGTAGGGCGTGTGTTTGCTGCCCTTTTCAGGAGTATCTACCTCATGGCAAACCCTTCCGGCAACAAGAAGACCAACAATCGTCGCAAGCGACCAACCAATCAACAATCCGGAGCCCGGCAGAAGCAGCAACGAACTCCACAGGCAGCAGCAACCACTTCAACGCCAGCAACGCCGCGCGCCAGCGTTGAAGGGGCAAGGACGGCATCGCGCCGCACCAACAAGAAGGAAATTGCCCAGGCGCAGGCCAAAAAGAAGAAGCAACTGCAGCTTATTATCGGTGGCGTGGCAGCGGCGGTTGTTGTCGCCGTGATTGTCATTTTCCTCAACCGGCCGAGCGACAGTGGCAAGCAAATAGATTACAGCGGCCTTGAGGTTGCCCAGAGTGGAATCGTCGCCAGCCAGGGCACCGCAGTGGCCTCACCGGAGGTTACGGAGCCGCTGGCATTCGCCACCGGCGCTACCGTTGGCGATCCCAATGCACCCGTAACCATGCACATTTTTAGCGATTTCCAGTGTCATTTCTGCCTTCAGTTCCACGATGACACCTTGCCGCTGATCGTGAACGATTTCGTCAAAACCGGCCAGGTGAAGTTGGTCTATCATGATTTCCCGCGATTGGGTACCGATCCCGCGATCGCCAATCCGGACGATTTCACGGTTGAGATCCGCGATCCGAACAACGAATCGTCGCTGGCTGCCCAGGCGGCCATGTGCGCTGGCGAACAGGACACCTACCTGGAGATGAGCGACAAACTCTTTGGCAACTACGGGGGCGTGCAGCAGGGAGCATACAAGCGGTCCAACCTCAATCGGTATGCCGATGATCTTGGCCTCAACATGGATGCATTCAACACTTGCATGGACGAGCAGCGATATGTACCTGCGCTCGCGCAGTCGGTAGAACAAGGACAGAGCCAGGGCATAACAGCGACCCCGATGTTCATCCTGGATAACGGTGCCGAAGAGGTGACCGTGATCCAACAGACCGCCGAAGGCTACAATCTGATGAAGAAGCAGATTGAGCTCGCAATCGATACAGCACCGTAATGGCAGGCCTGCGAAACCCCTTCACCATCGCCAGCCTCGCGCTGGCGACGGTTGGCCTGATCCTTTCAGCCTATCTCACCTATGTGCACTACAACATCGATGCGCTGGTATGCGGTACTGGCGGCTGTGAACTGGTACAGACCAGCGAATACAGCGAGATGTTCGGTATTCCCATCGCCATCTTCGGCCTGCTGATGTTCATTACGGTCATCGCGGGGGTGATCCTGCGCGAACGTCGTCCCGAAACCGGGGACCTTGTGAGCACCGGGATCCTGATGATCTTGCTAACCGCTGTCCTCTACTGGGTGTATCTCACCTGGCTGGAACTCAATGTCATTCATGCCATCTGCCAGTGGTGTGTCATGACCAGCGGCGCCACTGTGCTGCTGCTTGGCGTCGAAGCAACCCGCTGGTATCGAAACTACACACAGATTGGATCTGAATGACGCGCCCTCTTTCCCTGCTTGATCTTACGTACATCGCATCTGGAAACGATTCATCGGCCACAGTGAAGCAATCTGTTGCGATGGCTCAGTTGGCCGAGGAGCTCGGGTATCACCGTGTGTGGTATGCGGAGCATCACAACACGGCGGGACTGGCCAGTGGATCGCCGGAAATCATGATCGCCCACGTGGCCGCCCACACCGAGCGAATTCGACTTGGCTCGGGCGGTGTCATGCTGCCAAACCAGGCGCCGCTGCGCGTCACCGAGTCATTCCACCTGCTGGAAGCGATGTACCCGGGTCGGATCGACCTCGGCCTGGGCCGAGCGCCCGGTACCGATCAGAAAACCGCGCTGGCGCTTCGTCGAAATCCGGATGCGCTTTCGGCCGACGATTACCCACAAAACGTGATGGAATTGTTGGCATACGATGATCGCAGTTTCTCCGAAGGGCACTTTTTCGAAAAGATCGTCGCCACTCCATCCGATCAAAAGCTGCCGCCTGTGTGGTTGCTGGGATCGAGCGCGTTCAGCGGTCATTTGGCCGCGCAACTTGGGCTCGGGTTCTCCTTCGCCGCGCATATCAACCGACCCCTGGCGGCCGATGTGATGCGAGCCTATCGTGCCGGGTTCCAGCCTTCGCACCGATTCGCACAGCCGCATGCGATCCTCGCCGTGGGAGTGATCGTGGCCGAGACAGACGAGCACGCCCGTGAATTGGCCATCATTCAGCGCGTGGGGATGTTTCGCCTGTTGCAGGGAGCCATGGCGCCCGCACCAACACTGGAAGAAGCCAAGGCGATTGCCGCGACAATTCCGCCGCAGTTCACCATGCAACTCGATTCGATGCAGGCCAACCTGATCATTGGCACACCTGATCGGGTAATGACCGAGGTCCGCGACTTTGCCGACGCCTGCGAAGCCGACGAAGTGATGGTGACCACGTCAATCGCCTTTGCCGATGAGCGCGATTACGCGATTCGGAATATCAAGGCCGCGTGGGACCGGGTCGACACCCGCTAACGATAGCTGCGAGCGGCATCATCCCACTGGGAAAATTCCGCCAGCGCTGCCCCTACTCCTGTTCCCAACTGCACGTCGTAACCAAGATCGACCAGTGATCGCTCCAGCACACCGATCTGGGCGATCACCGTTGTCGGGTGGGCGGTGATCCCCATGTGTCCCAGCCGGAAGAGCTTACCAGCGATGGAGCCATAGCCGCCCGAGATCATCACGCCGTACCGCGACCGCATGTGACTGCGGAGCGTGGCATCATCAATCCCGTCGGGAACCTTCACAGCAGTGCAACTGCTGGTGGAGATGGCTTCGGATTCCGCCCAAAGCTCCAACCCCAGTGCCCGAACGGCGGCTCGAGTGGCCCGGGCACTTACCTGGTGGCGGGCAACCACGTTTGCCACTCCTTCGTCCAATGTTTGTTGCAACGCGCTCTGCAGGGCATAGACATCGCTCACACTGGGGGTATACGGGAAGCGTCCGTTATCGATCCAGGTTGTTTTCCAGTCGAGCAAGCTGAGGAATGACCCTCGAAGCGGATTGGCGAGCGATTCCATCCGTGTCCACGCTTCCGGGCTCACAGCGATCAGGCTCATACCGGGCACACCACTCAGGCACTTTTGCGGACCGGCAACGGCGATGTCCATCCCCCACGCTTCCGGTGAGAAATCTTCGGACAACAATCCCGACACCGTATCGACGATGGTGATAGCGCCGAACTCCCTGGCGATAGTGCAGATCTCACGCACCGGATTGATCGTGCCACTTGGCGTCTCCGAATGAACCACGCTGAGTACGCTGATCGTTGGATCGAGCTCAAAGGCGCGGCGCACATCGGCAGGATCGATCGCCGCGTTGTACGGGACAGCGAGTTCGATCGTTTCCCCACCGTATTTCTCGATCCAGCCCTCAAACCCTTTGCCAAACACGCCACTGACGAGATTGAGCACCTTTGTGCCCGTTTCAATCACGCTGGCAGCTGCGGCCTCCAGGCCGGCAATCGCTTCCGCCTGAAGCAGCACCACATCATATTGGGTTTGGTACACCTGAGCCATCAAATCGCATGTATGGCGAAATGTTTCCAGAAACACCGGATCGTAGTGATACATCACCGGTTTCTGCATAGCCCGCAGGGTTTCTGATGAAACATCGACCGGACCAGAGGCAAGCGTAAGGCGGGGATTCTGAACCATGGCGCACTCCTCATGCATGTTGATGGACGCAATGAAGACGATTATCACCCATAGTTAGTAGAATATCGCCTGAATTCGATTGTTGCCGGAGTCCACTATGCCAGTTATCAGCGCCAATCTTTCCATGTTGTTTACCGAGGTGCCGTTCATGCAACGGTTTGCGGCGGCAGCCCACGCCGGATTCTCTGCGGTAGAGTTCCAGTTCCCCTACGCATGGAACGCGAGGGATATTCGCGCCCAACTGCAGGAACATGACCTCGACCTGATCCTCTTCAACCTGCCTGCTGGTAACTGGGATGCCGGCGATCGCGGGATCGCTGCCAACTGGGATCGCCGCGAGGAGTTCCGCGCCGGCATTGACCAGGCCATGTCGTATGTCGATGTGCTGCAGCCAAAGGCTGTGAACCTGTTGGCGGGTGCCAGCGAGGATACCGACGAGAACGACCTGGCGCTGTTGCAGAACATCCGCCTCGCTGCCGAAGCCCTGGGCGACGAAGGCGTGATGCTGGTGATCGAGCCAATCAATACCATCGATGTGCCCGGTTTTGCGCTGCCACGCGCATTTGCCGCGCTCGACGTCATCTCGGAAATCGATGCCACCAACGTCAAACTACAGCTTGATGTCTATCATGCGCTGAAGATGGATGAAGATCCGATGCTGCTCCTGCAGGATCACATCGAAGAAATCGGTCACATCCAGATTGCCGATGTGCCGGGCCGCCATCAACCGGGAACAGGTGTGGTCGACTGGCGCGTGTTTTTCGCAGCACTGGAATCACTCGGGTATGAGGGTGCAGTTGGGTTGGAATACATACCGGAAGGTGATACCGATTCCAGCTTCGGTTTGCTGAAGGAACTGGGGATACTGAACTAAACTTCCTGCAACATTGCGTTTGTGATCGAAGGGAACCCCCATGACCTCGAAAGTCCACGTTAGTAGTCACCCACTCATCCAGCACAAGGCCACCCTCCTCTCGCGTGAATCCACCGATACGCGGATGTTCCGCGAACTGGTGCGGGAGCTTACCGGTCTGCTGGTGTACGAGGCCATGGCCGATGTTCCGGTGAAGGATATTATCTACAACACGCCGCTGGAGGAGACGACGGGGCACGAACTGGAGCCGCGGATCGGCCTCGTCCCCATTATTCGTGCGGGGATTGGCATGGTGGATGCCGCCGCCGACATGATCCCAAGCTCTGAAGTGTGGCATCTGGGCATGTATCGGGATGAAATCACCCACACGCCAGTCAGCTACTACAACAAGCTGCCCAAGGAATGCCCCGATGACCTGGTGGTGGTGCTCGATCCCATGCTGGCCACGGGCGGGTCGGCCCGCGATGCCGTGACGGTGCTGAAGGGTTGGGGTGCTCGCTGGATCAAATTTGTGGGCATCATCGCCGCTCCAGAAGGCGTTGAAGAACTTCTGCGCGCCCATCCGGATGTAGATATTTATGTGGCGCGGCTTGATCGCGAATTGGATGACCATCGATACATTCGACCCGGACTGGGTGACGCCGGTGATCGCATGTACGGGACGCACGCATCAGAGGGCTAATGTATCTCGGCGTTAGTGATCCAGCAATCGTTCCACATCGTCGGACGAGGCATCATCGAAAATCGAATCGAGATCCATATTCTTGGCGAGCTTGAGATCAATGCCGGCTTCGGCCAGAGTGGTCCGGAACTTATGGACTAATTCGGTTTCACGCTCGTTGAGGCGATACCCATACTCGGCCAGCGCGGCATCCAGGTCCTGTGCAGCGGCGGCGCGGAAGGCGCTGTCGCTCATCGCCTGTTCGGCGAGGCGCTTCAAAATCCCTACCCGAATCTCAACCTGTGCCATGTGTGCGTGAGCCCTCTTTGTTGGGATGATGGTGTGCCAACACCTGGTCTACACCCGGTTATTTCTCCAAGTGTACTGATTGCTGTCGCCCTGCGACNNTATCCTTCGGCCTCGAGTTGTTTTGCCGCAAGCTCAAGCACACCCTCGTCTGCGAGGCGCTCCATTTCAGCAATGACCCGATCAAACTCGGCGATGCCGCGCTCGATGGGCTCGGCTGTTTCGAGGTCGACACCAGCGCGCTTCAACACATTCATCGGGTAATCGTTACCGCCAGCCGAGAGCATATCGAGGTAACGGGTGCGGGCGTCGTCGCCCTCATCGCGCACAGCTGCGGCGATATTGATGGCGCTGCTCATGCCGGTAGCGTATTGGAACACGTAAAACGCATTGTAGAAATGCGGGATGCGTGCCCAGGTAATGCGCACGGCGTCATCCACCTCTACTCCCGGATTGTAGGCAGCAAAGAGATCGCCGTAAAGGTCGCTCAATACCTCGGGTACCAGCGCTTCACCCGCCTCGGCCATGGCGTGGGTGAGCTGCTCATACTCCGCGAACATCGTTTGCCGGCTGACGGTGCCGAGGTACGTGTCGGCGAATCGATTAAGCAGGCCAAAACGCTGAACAGGATCCTGGCCCTCAGGCTGACTAAGCAGGTGCCAGTTGAGGAGCACTTCATTGACGGTGGAGGCGATTTCCGCGAGGAAAATCGAATATCCGGCGTACTGGATCGGCTGCGCCCGCTCGGAATAGAAGCTGTGCATGCTATGGCCAGCCTCGTGCGCCAGCGTGAACACGTCATTCAGGGTCTCGTTCCAGTTCATCAGCATCACTGGCGGTGCGCCATAGGCACCCCAGCTGTAGGCACCGGAACGCTTGCCCTTGTTCTCATGTACATCCACCCAGCGACTGCCAAAGCCGGAACGGAGGTCGTTCACATACTCGTCGCCGAGCGCGCCGACGCCGGCCAGCACGATGTCGACACCTTCCTGGAAGGAGTATTTCTTCTTGCTTTCCGGGGCCAGCGGTACGCGCAGGTCATAGCTCTTGAGGGAATCGAGACCAAGGGCACGCTGTCGTAGCTTAAGGTAGCGCTCTACCACCGGGGTCGCCTGTTCACGGACCGTCGAGACAAGGGTGTCGTAGACAGTTTCCGGGATGTTGTTAGCGAACAGCGCCTGAGCGCGTGCGGATTCATGTTTCCGGATACGGGCACTGGCAACATCGCCCTTGACGCTGTTGGCATGCAACGAGCCGAAGGTAAAGGTGTGATTGAGATACTGCTTGTGGAATGCATCGCTGGCTGCCGCACGAATCTCGCGATTTCGCCCTTCCTGAATGACGGCATAGCGGCCCTTGGTGAGGTGAACCTCGTTGCCATCCTCATCGGTGATGCTGCCGTAATCAATGTCGGCATTATCGAGCGCACCCATCGCGTCCGATGGTGATCCGAGCACTTCGCTCAACTGCGCCAGCACGGTCTCCACTTCCTCTGACCGGACGTGAGCCCGGCCGCGCTCGATATCCTCCAACTGGAACTTGTAGGGCTGAAGTTCATCGCTCTCGATGGCAGCGGCCATCTCCTCTGGCGAAAGGGCGATCAGTTCCGGCGTAACGAAGCTCAGCTTCTCACCGGCCAACACGCTGATCTGCACAGCCTTGTCGAAGCGGGACAGGCTCTCGGTGTTGGTCTGGTCCTCATCCTTGCGCAATGCTGCGTAGACGAAAAGCTTGCCAAGGATCTCCTGCAGGCCGTAGTAGGCATCGAGCGCCTCCCGAATGACCGCCGGTCCTTCGGTGAATCGACCGCGATAGGC
>DJVD01000114.1:0-8109 GCA_002440805.1 Chloroflexi bacterium UBA6265 | reverse complement strand
TCGCCATCGGCGAACATCCTGGTGAGATCCCACGTCTCTTCCAGCGGGATATCGGAGCGCAAGCGAAGGGTGGTTTGATCTGTCACAGAGCTGCCTTTCCAAATCGGTTATTGACATCACGTCAGCGAGTGCCGTATAGTCAGCCTCCCGCTTCGCAACGCGAAACATCGTTGCGCCACGTCCGCGTGGGCCAGAAACGGATCAACACACGCACGGGTTTGCTGCATAGCACGGTACCACGGTATCGCCTGCTCATGCAGCGAAACTGCGTGCCCGGCGTATACGATTGCTCACTTAGGGGTGGCGAGATGCGAATGTACCTGGAACTGGCGAAGCGATCGTTTCAGCAGCAATTCGCCTACAGGGCAGCAACGCTGGCGGGGTTGTTTACCAACTCGGTTTTCGGCGTGATGTTGTCGTCGGTGTACCTGGCGCTGTATTGGGACAAGGCCGATGGCGTCAGCGTTGCCGGGTTTACCGCGCAGCAAACCGTCACCTACACCTGGCTGGGCCAGGCTTTGATCATGCCGGTGGTGTTTTGGGGCTGGTGGCTGATTGTCGACACCATCCGCACCGGCACGGTGGTGATGGATTTACTAAAGCCGATGGACTTCTTCCGCTTCTGGCTCAGTCGCGACCTTGGCCGCGCGGCTGCGCAGGTGATTACGCGTGGGGTACCAACCCTGCTGATCGGCGCGCTCTTGTTCGATTTGGTGTGGCCCGAAAGTTGGCAACGGTGGGCGGCGTTCCTTATCTCCGTGCCGTTCGCGGTCACCGTGAGCTTCTGCCTGCGATTCATGATGAACCTGTGGGGGTTCTGGCTGCTGGACCACCGCGGCATCTCCTCGATCATGCTGGTGGTTTCCGGCGTGTTCTCGGGCCATTTACTGCCAATCGCCTGGTATCCCGCTCCCATCCGGGACCTCCTCAACGTGCTGCCATTCCGTTCGATGTTGATGACGCCAGTAGAGATCTGGCTCGGCCAGATCAGCATTGTCCACGGCCTTTCCCTGCAGCTGTTCTGGACCACGGTGATGATTGGCGCCAGCTACGCCCTGCTGCAGGTAGCCGAGCGGAAAGTGGTGGTGCAGGGTGGATAAGCCAATCACACTTCGCGAGGAACTCGGTATCGCGTGGAAGATCGCCGGCATCCGCCTGCGGGGCCAAATGGCCTACCGCACCAGCTTCTGGCTGCAGATTTTTGGCAACTTCTTCACCAATTTTGCCGAAGTGCTGGCCTTGTTCGCGATGTTCTACCAGTTCGATACCCTCGGAGGCTGGACTCTCGGCGAGGTTGCACTCCTCCATGGCATCAGCATGATCGCCTTCAGCCTGGGCGATTTACTCACCGTCGGTATGGATTCCGTGGCGCCGCAGATCCGCAGCGGTGATTTTGATCGCGTGTTGACCCGACCACTCGGCAGCTGGATGAACGCTGCCACCAGCGAGTTCAGCCTGCGCCACCTCGGCCAGGCGTTGCAGGGCGTGCTGGTGCTTGGATTTGCGCTCACGCAGGTAGAGATTGCCTGGAGTATCGATAAGGCACTGTTGGTGCCGGTGATGTTTATCAGCGGCATTGCCCTGTTCATGGCACTGTTCACGATTGAGGCGATCTTCAGCTTCTGGACGGTCAACGGCGTGGAGGCAATCAATGCCTTCACCTATGGCGGATCCGATCTCGCCCAGTTCCCGATGCATATCTTTGGTCGCTCCTTGCGATTCATCTTTTTCTGGATCGTGCCGGTGGGTTTCATCACCTACTACCCGGCGCTGTATTTGCTGGAGAAGCCAGACCCGCTGGGCATGCCCGACTGGTTCGTGCTGCTGGGACCCGTGATTACCACGATCTTCTGCGCGGTCGTCTCGTGGGGATGGAACCAGGGAATTCGTCACTATCGCTCAACGGGGAGTTAGCCATGCCGATTATCGATGTCCACAGACTGGAAAAAACGTTCCCGATCAAGAAACATCGCACCGGTGCGATGGGCTCGATTGCGTCATTGATTCGCGGCGACAATGGCGGCGAGTTCACTGCGGTGAACAATGTAAGTTTCAAAATAGAGCGCGGCGAAATGGTGGGATATATCGGGCCCAACGGTGCCGGCAAGAGCACCACGATCAAGATGCTTACCGGCATCCTCGTGCCTACCAGCGGCGAGGCAACAATTGCTGGCCTGGTGCCGTGGGAAAAGCGGAAACAGTTGGCGCAGAAAATCGGCGTGGTGTTTGGCCAGCGGACGCAGCTGTGGTGGGATTTGGCCCTGATCGAAAGCCTGGAACTTCTCCGTCATCTGTATCGGGTACCTGAGGAACGATTTCGCGAAAACCTGGCCACTGCTACTGACCTGCTGGGGCTTGGCGAGTTCCTGCACACACCTGTCCGCCAGCTCAGCCTTGGGCAACGCATGCGCGGAGACCTCGCCGCAGCCCTCCTCCACGATCCGGAGATCCTGTATCTCGATGAGCCGACGATCGGGCTCGATATCGTGGCCAAGGAAGCGATTCGGGAATTTCTAATCACCCTCAACCGTGATCGGCAGACGACCGTGCTCCTGACAACGCACGACCTGGATGACATTGAACGCCTGTGCCCGCGCATTATCGTGATCGATCACGGTGAGGTGATGTACGATGGCCAACTTGCTTCCCTGAAATCGCGCTGGGGAGGACGCCGGCAGCTCATCATCGACTATGCCGGTGATCCCGACGCAGCCATTGCCTCGATGGGCAACGGCGACATGGCCGTTACGGAAGTGGACGGACCCCGGGTGACGATTGCCTTCGATCGCGATGAAATCTCGGCTCCCGATGTGCTTACGCGTGCGAGCGCGTTCGGCGAAATCCGCGATATGAGCATCCAGGAGCCGGAGATTGAGGACGTGATCCGGCGGATGTATGACGGATCCATTCCCGCCGGTATGTAGTGACGGTTGTTGTGGCTAGACGCCCAATAAATCACTAATGGTGTGGGCGTAGATACGCGCCTGCGTTACAAGATCGTCTACCAAAATGCTCTCGTTGGCACCGTGTTCGTTTTCTCCCGCCGGTCCCATGATGACGGTATCAATGCCACGTTGGCGATACAGGCGGGAATCGGTGATCCCGGCCCAATCAACAAAGAACGCGGGTTCCTCAGCAGTCACCGCACCAACCGCACGCTGGAGCGCTGCCACCAGCGGAGAATCGGGAGAGGTCATATTGGCCTCGGTGTAGCGGGTCGGATCATATTCGAGTTCGTAGATGAAATCAGGGTCTTCGGCAGCGACAGCATCCAGTTTGGCGCGAATATCCGCGATCACACTTTCCACGGTCTCACCGGGAACCGTGCGGCGATCGATATCCAGCGTCGCCTCGCCGGGAACCACGTTGTGCGCCACGCCACCCTGAATGCCATTAACGCATAACACCGGGTAGCCAACGGCCGGATGGAACGTATCGATATGATGTTCGAGCGCCAGCACAGCCTTGGCGGCTTTTTGCAGGGCGTTGATGCCCGTTACCCTCGCCATGGCGGTGTGGCTGGCACGGCCCCTGAGGCGAACCTTCACCGGGAGGCCGCCCCGTTCAGCGATACGGATCCGGAAGTAACTCCCCTCGCCCACGATCACCAGGTCGGGACGCGGCAGGTTGCCCGCATCCATCTCGGCCAGCACATGTTTGGTACCCACACTTGCGCCGGCCTCCTCGTCGCTGACAATATGGGCCGTCAGCGCGCCTTTCAGGGGGGCGTCCCTGAACATCTCCAGCATGGCCATCATCACGCCAACACTGGTTTTCATGTCTGCCGCTCCACGGCCGTATAGTGTGCTGCCGTCTTCACTGAGTACGCCCTCGAATGGAGGCGTCACCCAGCTGCTGGCGTCGCTCACGGGCACCACATCGAGGTGGCCATTCATCGCCACGTGCAGTCCGGAGTGCGGATCGCCGATAGTAGCAACGATGTTTGGTCGCGTCGGATCGTGCGCGGTCTCGATGTAGCCGATGCCACGCTCCTCTAGCCAGCGTTTAACGAACTGCATGATCTCGAACTCGTCGCCACTGACCGATGGAATCGATACCAGTTGCTTGCCGATCTCCACGATCACGTCCCGATCGACTTTTTCCACCCACTCGTTCGCTGTCATGTCGGCTCCTGCTTGCTACCTCACCCTCATCCGGTTATTGCCCTTGTAGCACACATTCGGTGCTGGCAGAACCCTGCACAGGGGGCGTCGCCGGTATCGGCGGTGGCGTACAATTAGGGACCATTGATCGCAGCGATTCAGAACAGGCAACCAAGAACCATGACCACCGAGATTATTTGCCAACAATGCGACACCAGTTTTGCATATCCCGATGCCGAACATGATTTTCGCCAGCTGCGCGGGTTAGCGCGGCCACTGCTCTGCCCAGAATGCCGCAAGCGCGAGCGGAATCGCCGCAATGGCGACCTGGTGAACTTGTACAAGAGCACCGATTCGTTCGATCCGTTCCTGCTGGGGGAGAACAGCCAGGTTGGCGGCGGCCATCGGGCAATGCGCGATGCCCGTACCATGCACAATGCCACGTGCGCCGCGTGTGGCGCGGCCACGAAAGTCCCGTTTGTGCCGCGTGGAGATCGCCCCGTGTACTGCAAGGATTGCTTCAACGCCCGCAACGGCCGATAGACGCAAAGGACCCGGGCGGATGCCCGGGTCTCTCTATTTCCGGCTTGCTTTGAGCTAGACGCTGAGCAGGTCACTGATCGTGAGGGCGTAAATCTGCGCCTGCTTCACCAGGTCGTCGATTTTGATGCTCTCGTTGGCTCCGTGGGCACCTTCGCCGCGCGGGCCCATGCCGACGGTATCCATGCCATGTTGGCGATAGAAGCGGCCATCGGTCATACCGGCCCACTGCACGAAGTACTCAGGCTCCTGGCCGGTAAGTTCTCGCACGGCCTTCTGGAAGGCTTGCACCAGTGGCGAATCCTCCGGAGTGATATTGGGAGCGATGTAGGATCCATCCGGATCAATTTCAAGCTCGTAGACGAAATCCGGATCCTCGGCGGCCACGGCATCCAGCTTGGCGCGGATATCGGCAACAGCACTATCCATATCCTCGCCGGGAACCAGGCGGCGATCGATGCTGACCATTGCCTCGCCGGGAACCACGTTGTGGGCAACGCCGGCTTCGATCATGTTCACACTCAGTACCGGGTACCCAACTGCCGGATGGAACGTATCGATGTGCTGCTCAAGGGCCAAAATCCCCTTGGCGGCCTTCTGCAGGGCGTTGACGCCCGTGACTCGGGCTGCAGCGGTGTGGCTGGCACGGCCCTTGAAATGCACGTTCACGGCCAGGCCACCGCGCTCAGCGTTGCGCACCTTGTGCTCGCTGCCTTCACCGATGAACACATAGTCGGGGCGGGGCAGGTTGCCAGCTTCGATTTCGGCAAGTACATGCCTGGTGCCGAACTCGGCGCCGACTTCCTCGTCGCTCACAATATGGGCGCTCAGCGCACCCTTCAGCGGCGCGTCCTTGAAGAGCTCCAGCATGGTCATCATCACGCCGACACTGGTTTTCATATCGCTGGCGCCGCGACCATACAGCTTTTCGCCGTCGTCGCTCACTACACCCTCGAATGGATCTGTCAACCAACTGCTGGCGTCACTCACGGGCACCACATCGAGGTGGCCGTTCATCACCACCAGTGGACCCTCGGACGGGTTGCCAACCGTGGCAATGATATTTGGCCGCTGGGGATCATTGGCGGTTTCCACGTAACTGATATCGCGATCGTCCAGCCATTGTTTCACGAACTGCATGACGGCAAATTCATCACCGCTGACCGAGGGAATGGAAACAAGCTGCTTGCCCACGTCCACGATATCGTCGCGGCTTACTTT
Source organism: Chloroflexi bacterium UBA6265 (assembly GCA_002440805.1). GTDB lineage: Bacteria > Chloroflexota > Chloroflexia > Thermomicrobiales > UBA6265 > UBA6265. Next base: position 2,245 of record DJVD01000114.1, on the reverse strand, counting down.
TTCTACCCATGTACTGGTTATCATCTTGCCTCCTGGAACGACTCGTATTACTGAGCACTTGTACCACGGAAGCAGGCAACAGCCAACGTCGCCGGACGATCATCAGACCGATTTTTTGACCAGTCGCAAGTGTGTCACATTCCCGATGCCGACGGCTTCGCTCACCGCATAGGTATCGGTCAGGTTTTCCAGGCCGTCCCACAGCCGCTCGCCTCTCCCTAACACCAGGGGAGTAATCACAATGTGCGCTTCATCGATGAGGCCCTCCTTGAGGAACGTCCTCAACACCGAAACGCCGCCAGCTACCTGCACATCCTGCTCACCTGCGGCCTCCCGGGCCATTGCCAACACCTCGGCAGGAGAGCCAGCAACAAAGCGAAACGTTGTGCCACCTTCCATCTCGAGATCGGGACGAGAGTGATGTGTCATCACGAAGGTGGGATTGTGATACGGGGGGTTCTCACCCCACCATCCCCGCCAGGATTCATCCTCCCACGCACCACGTGTAGGACTGAACATATTGCGGCCCATGATAGTGGCACCAACACCCTGGTTGCTGCGCTTGACCAGGTCGTTGGCAATTCCATAACTGCCTGAATCTCCCAGCCATGCGGCGGTTCCAAGCATCCATTCATGCAGTCGCTCGCCAGCGTGTCCAAACGGGGACTCAAGGGTTTGCGGCTCACCGGTGCCAAAGCCATCGAGGGAAATGGAAAATCCGTGAACCCGAACACGAGACATCACTTTGCTCCTTTGTTTCCTACAGTCATTTCCACAGCATAGCGGGTGACTTCAGGCAACGATTCTCGGAACTTGCCATTAACACAAAACCCGGCACCAGGTGGTGCCGGGTAACAAGATGCGTAATCTAGATTCGTTCGAAACGTTCGACATTGAGAACAAAGACGATAGCCCCGCCAACTTCCACCTCGAAGTTCTCGGGCATGTAGAGCAGGCCCGGCTCGAGTGCTGGCGAATACGGCACCGCGATTTGGGTGCGACGTCGTGCCGATCGCTGCAGGATGTTCATCACGGTAGGTACACCGGCATCTTCCACACCGATCATCAGGCTGGTATTGCCGGTTCGCAGGAACGATCCAGTGGTAGCGATCTTGGTGAAACGGAAGCCCGCAGACACCAACGACTCGGTGAGCACATCGGTATCTTCATCCTGGACAATTGCAAAGATCAGTTTCACGTCATCTTCTCCTTGGCGGTTCCGTATGGTGCGCTTACGCTGCCATAGTACACGATATCAGGCGTATCTACGGCGAATCCTATCCCCTTGGCACCGTCGTTTGAGGTATAAGTTGCAGGATTTGGTTATGCAGCCTCCGGTTGCTGGCCGCGATCTCCCGATCGTCGATCTGGTACGGCTCGCCATTGAACCGGCTCACGATTCCTCCTGCCTCAATACAAATAATGGCCCCGGCAGCGACATCCCAGTTGTTGATCGGTTTCTCCAGGTAAAAGTCCAGTCGACCGCAGGCCACCCACACCATATCGAGGGCGGCTGCCCCGGCACGGCGCATGGCCTGGGCATTGTCATTGAAATACTCCCACAGCCGGAAGCCCGATCCACGTTCGGAGATGTCGTATGAAACGCCCGTAGCACCCAGGGCTTGCATCATTTGGTCGACCGCAGATACCCCGATTGGCTCCCCATTCAGGAAGGCTCCCTCGCCAGCGATGGCCGTGAACATTTCGTTCCTGGCGACATCGAACACCACGCCCATGACCGGTGAATCGTGATGCACAAGGCAGATACTCACCGCCCAGTGCGGCATACCGTGGGCGAAGTTCGTGGTGCCATCGATGGGATCGATCAGCCAGCGGTAGTCACTTTCGAGGTTGCCAATCGCGCCCTCCTCGCCAGTCAGGCGGTGATCGGTATAGGCGGCAAGAATTCCGGTGGAAATCAGGTGTTCGGAGGCAATGTCGGCGTCGGTCACGAGATCGACCGTTCCCTTGTAGCGAATGGTGTTGCCATCGCGCAGCGCCGCCAATTGAATGTCGCCGGCCTGCTCGGCCAGGGACACGGCGAGGGTTTGCGCCTCACGCAGCAGTTTCGAATCGAGTGTCCTAACCACGTGCATGGGGAATTGCTCCTTTGGGTTGGGCATCAGTGGCCAGGTCGGCCCACATATCGCGCTCGGCGAGATGCCAGGCGCGACCGGCGATCATGGCCGCGTTGTCAGTACAAAAGGCCATGGCGGGCCAGCGAACATCGATGCCGGATGGTGAG
>DJVD01000203.1 GCA_002440805.1 Chloroflexi bacterium UBA6265 | reverse complement strand
ATGAATCCCAGTACCGAAGATTTGCTGCAGGCTGTCGAATCATTACCGGTCGAAAACGTGATCATCCTGCCGAATAACAAAAACATCATCCTCGCCGCCAACCAGGTGACCGACCTGACAGAAAAGTCCGTCCGGGTGGTACCCAGCACATCACTGCCGGGCGGGCTCACCTCGCTCACCGCGTTCTCGTTCGGCAACAACCTCGACAAGAATGTGGAAGAAATGACCGACGCACTGAAGGATGTGACCTGCGTCGAAATCACAACCGCAGTGCGCGATGTGGAATTGAACGGGGTCGATGTGAAAGAGGGCCAGCTGATTGGCCTGGTGAACGGGAACCTGGTAGCCTCTGGCGTCGAACTCGAGGCCATACTGCGTTCTACCATGTCCGCATTGCACGACAGCGATCCAGAGCTGCTGACGGTTTTCACCGGTGAAGACGCGACCACGGACTCCACCAGGGTGCTTCAAACAACCGCGGAAGAGTTGTATCCGGACGCCGAGATCGAAGTGGTTGCCGGGAACCAGCCGCATTATCAATTTATTATTGCTGTAGAGTAACGGCACAGCAATTGCGCCGAACATATGTGTAACGCGCGTATCTCGAAGCAGGAGTACCCGGCATGAGCATCAATAGACGCGTGGCGATTGTCACCGATAGCACATGTGATCTCCCCCACGATGTTGCTGCCACCCATAACATCACGGTTGTGCCTCTCAATGTGCATTTCGGTGAATCGGTATATGCCGATCAGATCGAAATCACGACCGATGAGTTCATGGAAAAAATGGCGAACTCTACTGCGTTGCCCACTACCAGCCAGCCTAGCGTCGGGGCATTTGAGGATGCGTTTAAGCAGGCAGCGCAAGCCCAGGGCGTTACCGATATTGTGTGTATCACTATTTCGTCAAAGCTGAGCGGCACATTCCAAAGTGCATCGATCGCCGGCCAAAACCTGGCAGATACCCTCAATGTTGAGGTGGTCGATTCGTTCTCCGGTGCATATGGACTTGGGTTCCAGGCGATCCGGGCCACCGAGCTGGCCGATGCCGGCATGGGCGCCAAAGAAATCGCCGAAGCATTGCGCAACGAAATCAGCCGCTATCATCTCGTGTTTTTTGTCGAAACGCTTGAGCATCTTCGCCGCGGTGGCCGCATCGGCAAGGCGGCGCAAATGGTAGGAACAATTCTGCAGCTCAAGCCTTTGTTACGTGTGGACGAGGGAGCGATCGTGCCATTCGAGCGCACCCGCACCCGCTCCAAGGCAATCAAGGCCCTGGAAGCATTTGTGGCGGAATCTGGCCCTGTCGAGGAGTTGGCAGTTCTGTACAACACCACCCCCGATGAAGCAAAGGCCCTGGCTGCAGCAATTGGTGTGTACACGCCTGGTGTCGAACCCATCTTGGCAAAGGTGAGTCCTGTGATTGCCACCCATATCGGCCCGGGTGTTTTGGGCATTGCCATGAAGGAGAGGCTCGGTGAGTAATCGACGCAAGGTCTATGTCGTCACCGATAGTACCAGCGATATTCCCGCGCATCTTCGCGAAGAGTTGGGCATAGAGGTGGTACCGCTTTCGATAAACTTCGAGCACGAAACGCTGCTCGACGGCGTTGACCTTACCCCTCAGGAATATGTCCAGCGCCTGCGCACGGTCGAAAAACTGCCCTCAACGGCTCAGCCGACAGTCGATCAATTCATGGCTGCCTACCGCAAGGGCCTCGATGCCAACATGGACGTGATCTGTATCACCATCTCAACCGGATTGTCGGGCACCTTCAACTCGGCAAGCCTTGCCGCCGAACAACTTGATCCATCCCGCATCCGGGTAATCGATTCCCTATCGGGCGCCACCGCTCTTGGATGGCTGGTTGTAGAAACTGCTCGTGCCGTTGAAGGCGGGGCCACCCTGGAAGAAGCGGTCACTGTCGCGGAACGCAACAAGGGCAAGGTTTACTTTATGGCCCTGCTGCAAACACTCGATTACGTCTATAAGGGCGGGCGGATTGGCAGGGCGAACCATATGGTTGGTTCAGCACTTGGGATCAAGCCGATTCTTGGCCTCGAACATGGTGTGGTTGTGCCCCTCGAGCGCGTGCGTACCTGGAAAAAAGCCTTGCATCGCCTGGTTGAACTGGCGGCTGCGAAGGGGAACCTCCTCGATGTCGCGGTGGTGCACACAGACAATCCGACTGACGCCCAATATGTGCTGCGGGAACTGAAAGCCCGGTTCCCTGATGCCAATTTCGAAGTGGTTTTCACTGGCACCACGGTTTCCACATACGCAGGACCGGGGGCCGTCGGTATTATGTTCCGCGTCGAATAGTGCCGTGACATCACCCCGAGCCTCAACTCCCACCCCACCCCAACGTATCGATGTGACGGTCGGTGCATTGCGTACCGTTTGGCTGGGCGGTGACGATGCCAACCGGGCGCTGGTGGCCGCGATCGATGAGCTCCGTCGCCTTGTGCCCCTCACGCCTTCCTACGATCTGCATCGAGAAGTCGAGCAGGTCATTGCGGCCCTCGGGACATTGCCAAAGGAAACTGAAGCACGGCGCGCCACCGTGATGACTATCGCCGAACGCCTGAAACGTATCCGGGCCGAACTGGTGCNNATCACAAGCCTGCCCGGCATTGGCCCGAAGTCGATCAAGCCGTACAACGAGGCGCTGAACATTATCACCGTGCAGGACCTGCTCCAGTACATGCCGCGCAAGCATATCGATTACTCGAAGAGCGTCGACCTTGGCGATCCGCTGCAGATGCTGGGTGAAATCGTCCTCCGGGGCAAAGTGAGCAATGTGCAGGTGATTCGGGTCGGTACGCCACGCGTGCAGATCCGCCTCGTCACAGATAGTGGCTGGATACGCATCACCTGGTTCAGCACTTTCATCGCCAACCAGTTGCGTGAAGGCACCGAGATTGTGGTAGCTGGCACCGTCCAGCCGGGACATGGCGGGCTGCAAATGTCCAATCCCGAGTGGGAATTCGTTGGGCCAAACGGTGTGTTTCAGCAGGATTCACTTGTGCCGGTGTATCCGCTCACCAAGGGCATCAGCCAGAAGACTATGCGCAAGCACACGCGCAATGCCCTCACTGCTACCGCAAACAGGCTCGTCGACTGGCTGGGGGAAGCACGCGCCTATATCGACGATGATGTGTGGAATTACCTTCCCGAAATTCATCGCATGTATGAGCACATCCACTATCCACCCACGCTCAACGATTTCTCCCAGGCACGCAAACGCCTCGTGTTCGAGAAACTACTCCTGTTGCAGCTCGGCATGGTGCAAACCCGCACGCGGGCGAAACAGGCGGATGGCCGAGCATTTGGCGTGGACAAGCGTGAACTGGATGCGTTTATCTCCCGCCTGCCCTTTGCACTCACCGGCGCCCAGCAACGGGTTGTGGCAGAGATGATGGCCGACATTTCTACCGATTCGCCGATGACGCGATTGGTACAGGGCGATGTCGGTAGTGGCAAGACCGTTGTGGCCGCGATTGGCGCATGGAGTGCGTGGCGCAACGGCTATCAATCGGCGGTGATGGCCCCAACCGAACTGCTGGCCGAGCAACACGCGGTCAGCTTCGCGCGGCTATTTGAAGGTTTGCCGGAGGAGGAACGCCCGTCGATAGCATTGTTGACAGGTTCCACAAGGGTGGCGCCGCGTCGCGAAATCTTGTCCGCGTTGGCTGCGGGTGAAATCGATATCATCATCGGCACCCACGCCCTCTTCACTGAGGACGTGGCCTTTCACCAGCTTGGCTTTGTCGTCATCGATGAACAGCACCGCTTTGGTGTGGAACAGCGCACGCGCCTGCACGAAAAGGGCGATAATCCCCACCTGCTGGTGATGACCGCCAC
>DJVD01000025.1 GCA_002440805.1 Chloroflexi bacterium UBA6265 | reverse complement strand
ACTGGGCTTCACGCGCGAGGATCGCGAATTCATTGCCGGTGATGCGATTCGGGATGCCTGGAATGCTGGCGACCATGCCCGCCTCGCTCGCTATGCGCTGGATGACGTCCGCGATGTCGACGCGCTCAGCAAACTGATCATGCCAAACGAGTTTTATCAAACCCAAATGGTGCCGATGAGCTACCAACAGTGCGCGCTGGCGGGCACCGGCCGCAAGATCGATGACCTGATGATCCGTGGGTATCTCAGCGCCCTCCACAGTATCCCGGCACCCCGGCAGACCGAGCCATTCCCCGGCGGGTATGTGGAAGTGCTCCACACTGGTGTGTTCCGGCCCGTGGTGAAATGCGATGTTGAGAGTCTCTATCCCTCGATCATGCTGCGTGAGGGCATTAAGTCGCGCAACGATGTGCTGGCGGCATTCCCGATCATGCTACGAGACCTGCGCAATCGCCGCATCACGGCCAAACACCGTTCGCAGGATCCCTTCGAACTCGATCGCGCCATGTGGAACGGTCTGCAGGGCGGATTCAAGATCCTGATCAACTCCTTCTTCGGGTATCTGGGCTTCAACCGGGGTCACTTCAACGATTTCGACGCCGCCCGCCACATCACGGTGGAAGGTCAACGCCTGATCCAACACATCGTGAAGGAGCTCGAGAAGGCGGGGGCGACTCCTATCGAGGTCGATACCGATGGTGTCTACTTCGTGCCTCCGGATTCGGTGCGCGGCAAAGCGGCGGAGGAAACATTCGTCGAGCAGGTTGGCCGCACATTGCCGGAAGGCATCACCCTCGCCCACGATGGTAGCTTCGCCGCCATGCTCAGCCTGAAACAGAAAACGTACGCACTGCTCGACCATGATGGCAACTTCAGGGTCACAGGCAGCTCATTGCGCAGCCGTGCGTTGGAGCCGTGCTTCCGTGAGTTTATCAGCGAAACGGCCCGCGAAATGATGGAGAACGACCTCGACGCGGTCAAGAACAACTATTTCAGGCTGGCCGAGGCAATTCGCAACCAGGAGTTACCTGTGGCCGCGATCACGCAAACCATGCGTCCACGCGAATCGACGCTGAAATCCCGCGTGAAACTGGAGCGCCTGCTTTCGGAGCATCCTGATCGATGGAAGTACGGTGAGCGCATTGGCGTGTACGAGCACGAATCCGGCGGGTACGCCTTTGCCGACGATTATGCCCGGGATACGAATGTTGCGGCACTTTTGGATCGGCTCAAGGATGTGATCGAACGCTTCCGCGAAGCCGTGAACGATGACGCCGTCTTCGACGCCATGTTTCCCCTGATTACGCCGCGCACAGATCTGGACGCCGCGCGCAATATCAAGCCCGTGCAGCAACTGGGCCTGTTCCAGGCTCCCAGGGCCGAAATACCAAAATCTGGGCATCCTGGGGACATTCCATTCCGGTGAGCCACGTGGTAGCATGGGGGCGCATATTTCAGCATGACATAACCAAAACGAAGGTGGTGACATGGCAGCCTCACCAGACCATCAAACGAAGCTATCACGTCGTCAACTGGTGATCTCGAGTATCGCAGCCGGTGCAACCCTCCTGGCCGCAGGAAAAGATGCCGGTAGTACAGCGATGCAAGATCTCAGCGCGGCCACGCCGGATGATTTGCTGAATGCTATTCTTGCCCAGGATAATCCTGAGCCAGCAATTGATGCCCTGGTCGAAGTGTTTGCCCGCTCGGGCATCGCCGTTTTCGATGACGCGATCACGCAGCCTCTCACTCCCCCTGCCGTTCCTGCCAGTCCTCTCTCGTTCCAGAGATCACAACTGGCTCCGCTTGTGGCCGAGTTGGCGACAGGGAGTAGCCGGCCTGCTGGAGAATACGATGCCCTGTTCCCCCAGAAAACGCTGGAGGGAGATGTTGCACCCTCAGTGGGCGAGTTGCTGGTGGGCTACTATGGCAGTGCTGTTTCGCCCGGGGCAGCATTCTCCAAGGCGTATTTCGATCGGCTGCTGACCGACGACCTTCGCATCGGTGCGGCAGATTTGCCGGCCCCCGCGATCCTCATCAGCCTGCTGGCTGGCGAAATCCTGGCGGAGTTCGATGAAGCAACCGGTATAAGCGCTGTATTCCGGAAAGGCAGCCATCCAATTGCGTTCAGCCCGGCCGTGATGGCATTCGGGCAGGCATCGGGGACCAGCTTGCCGGGGCTCCCCGAGATCCCTCCAATTCCGGAAATCGTTACCGCCCCTCTCCCACCGATCGAGGGCAGCACGATTTGCGGAATGGCGCAGTCGTTCGTCTCAATCGTGATGCAGCGGATCTTCTCGGTGCTGAAGGCAGCCGAGGCGGTGAAGAGTATTCCCATTATTGGTGGGATCCTTGGGGTCCTCGTCGATGGTGTAAAGATTGGTCTCAACGTGATCACCAAGGCAGTGGATGCGCTGCTTGCACCCGTGATGGGTGTGATCAGGGCCATTTCTGCCGGTTTGGCGGTTGCTTCGATGCTCATCGGCACGCTCTCTCCATGGACAGTCACGCTCGACCTGCGTCCTCCCCGGAACCGCTTCGGTATTGACGCAGAAGTGGTGACCGGCGAAATCGGGATTATCGCCGGGGGCTGGGATCAAATCGACTTTCCTCCCGTTATCCGGGAATGTGCGTCGCTGGCCGGGATCCAACTTCCCAATCCAACCTCGGCGGATGCGCCTGTCACGCTGGCCGCTCTGCAGTCAGTCCCGCTGATTACGCTGGATACACCAGACCTTCGCCTCGATAACCAGGGCCAGGCCACGGCTTCGTATGTCACACAAAACGAATCGGCTGACCAGGCCAAAGGGCCACAGGCTATCGGCATTGTATGGGTGAGCGCAGTGATTGAGCGGGAAGATCTCAAACGCCTCCGTCAAAGCCTGTTCGACCTCCTGTTTAGTCAACTTCCTGACCTGATCGCGAACATCGTGCGACCTCTGGTCGGCCCTGTCATGGACCAGCTCACCGATCGGCTCCTCCAACTGGTGCGAGTTTCGGGCTCGCAGCCGCTTTTCGTGACCTACCACGAACCACCGGATGAGCCAGACGAAGAAGGTAACGGCGATGGAGGCGGAACCGGGGGCGGGTGTTTCCCCGGCTCGTATATCCTCGTCGATCCCTTTGTGGTGCAGCGGATGTATATCCCGTTCCCAATGGAAATGACCGGTTCCAACACATGGGACTTCGGCGCCGATGGCACGGTGCTGATCACGTTCAATAACCTGATCCTCACACTTTACCCGGATCCATCGGCGACCTTCACCTTTACGTTCAACGGCACACAATCCGGGCCCTATACGACCGATGG
>DJVD01000017.1 GCA_002440805.1 Chloroflexi bacterium UBA6265 | reverse complement strand
TGGCGAGCGTGGCCGGGAATAGCCAATTCATCACCTGCTCGGGTTCGGCCAAATGGGATGAATCCACCCCGATGCCGTTGTGAATGCGGGTACGCATATCGTTGATGCGCGAGGCGATCGTGGCCGGATCAGCGAAGTGAGCAATGAGATCCTGTTGGAGGCGAGAAAGCTCGCCATGGGGATCGTGAACGATCTTGCCGAATCGCAGCAAACTTGCCAGTACCGCGTGCGATGAGGCATGTTCCAGCTGGTTCCATGGCAGCCAGCTCACATCAAGCAGCACACCGTTTTCAATGATCTTGCCGATCTTGGTCGCCGGTGGATCACCCGTTACGATCAGGTAGCAATCGATATCCGAGGCGGGATCATAGGGAAGACGGGGATCGGCATGGGCCAGAGAACCGCCGACGAATGCAGCGTGAAAAGGCAGGTTCGAGGTGGCAACCCATTGGGTGGCAAGGGCAATTGCATCGCCGATGGTGCGTGTCTGATTCATGCGTTAAGCATACCTGCAGCCTACAGTGGCTGCCTCATCGGCCGCGATAGGAACCGGGTATCATTACAGGGTAGAATCACGCATCAACGGAGGCACAATGCCAGAAATCCTAGACCGCATCCTCAACGCTGTGCTTGGCAACATCACCCTGGTTATTTTCCTGGTATTCGCCCTGTCGGGTCTTTTCGGTCGTTCGGGGAAGAAGAAATCTCCGGGGGATACCAGCGCCCGCCCTGTATCGCAGGGCAAACCCCCTGCTGGTGCACCGGACAACCGCCCCCTTGCCGAGCGCATGGCAGAATACTTCGGCGTGGACCTCGAAGAAATGCAGGCCAAACCGGCCCAGCAACCTCCCGCTACGCAGGGCAGGTACGCCTCGCAGGGGCGACGTTCCACCACCACTGGCAACGTCCAGGATCAGTATCCGGAACTTTTCGGCGGCTCGAGCCTGTTCGATGACCGGAAACACGACGGCTTCGAACGTGAACAAACAAAATGGGGTTTCGACGAAGCCGAGTGGGGCTCAACGTTCGAGAAAAACGAGCAGCAATGGGGCGGGGCATTCTCGGATCGCAAGAACTCCGAACCGCGCATTGAATGGCCGCGCTAGCCCGTGCCGGAAACCGGTCCGGCAAATTCCTCGGCCTCCTTACGGATGCGTCGCTGCCGTAATATCCGATGGCGACGTCGTTGCCAGTGCGCGTTGATATAGGTGCCGAACAGGATCGTGTGGGCCAACAGATACAGAGCCACCACGATCAACGAGATCAGGCCGAGCAGGGGACCATACCGGTTCACACCGCCGACAAGGCCGATGTAAAACGGGAACACCTGCACCAGGATCGAGAACAAAACCGCTGCCACCAATGTGCCAGGCCAGACATCGGCCGTGGTTTGCCGCGCGTTGGGGACAATGCGGAAAATCACGAAGAAGAGCGCCAGTGTAAGCACGAACGCCGTGGCATAGGCGAGGAATTTCGAGAACCAGCTGGTGAGGAAAACGATATCCACGGTCTCGGGCAGATCGACCAACAGCAATATTGTTGGTAACACGGAGGCCAGCACCGAGAGTGTGAAGAACAGGAGGAACAGCATAATAACGGTAAATCCGCGCTGTTTTTCATTGATAAACGTGGCATTCCGCACGTTATAGATTCGGTTCATGCCACGGGCCATCGAGCTAATTAGTCCCGTGCCCACCCACGAGAACGTAATGAATGATGCCAGCGTCAGGATACCGGAGTTTTGTCGACTCTCTACCGCTTGCCGAAATGCATCGACGCTGCCGGAGCCTTCCGGGAAGACCGTGCGGATGATGCGTTCCGCCTGGTCGATGACATTCTGGCTGGTCATGAACAAACCGGTTACGCCCACCAACAGGAAGAAGATGGGCACCATCGCGATCAACGAGTGGTAGGCAATGGCCGCGGCCAAATCGCCGGCATTGTTGCGGCTAAATCCATGCATCAGCCAGCGGGGGAAACGGAGGAATCGCGTCCATCCCGATCGGTTGGTGCGTCGCCATAGCAAGGGGAGTGATTGTGCGATAGCGGTGCTTTCGTGGCGGATATGGTATGTGCTTTTGACCCGTGTATGGGCGGCGCTGTTGAGCAGGATCATGGAGTATCACCGCCCTTCTTGCCCCGGAACACCCGGGTGAGACGCTTCCAGACGCTGGTTTTGGCCGGAGCTGGCTCCACATCCGGCTTATCCGGGCGGGAGACAATCCGCAACTCCAGCAGCGGTCCCATCAGGCTCCAGGTCTCTGCGATGAGGCCGTCGCGGAAGGCGAATGTTTCGATGCCATCAGCAATCATCTGCACGCCGGTTGGGGCCAGTCCCTGAAACTCGCCCACCTGTGTGCCGGTAAGCGATACGCGCACAATTACCTTGTCTTTGTCGGCCAGCATCTCCCGCGGCACCACTTCGCCATCGGGGAAGGCATAGCGGAACGCTGCAATCGTTTGTTTGAGTCCATCAAGCCCAGGTGCCTGGTCAGGCAAGGCGGCGTGATCGACAACGTTGGTGGACACAATGGTATCGAGGTGATCGACCACACCGCTGCTAAAGCTGTGGTACAGCTCGGCGACGATCGTCTTGCGCGTTTCGGTATCGCGCGAGAGGAAGAGATCGGCACTCACCCACGCCGCCAGGATAGCAATGGATACGGACACACCGAGTTTGGCGAGGTTATCGCGGAAAACTGTGTCGGCGCGGCGGACGATCTCGGATTCGGGTATTTGCACAATGATGAATGCGGGCTGGTCGCCGGGCTGGTCGGCTGCCACCTTGATTTCGGCCGACGCGAAGATGTATTCGCCATCGTCGATGAGTTCTTCATCTGTTTCGGAAATCTGTCCGATCGTGGCATTGACCGATGGAGTGCCGATCAACGAGACACCTGGCCGCAGACCTTCCTGGGGCGGTTCCTGCAACAGCAGTTCGCCATCTTGCCTCACGATCGAGATGATCGATCCCTCGGGAAGGGACGTGCGGGTGAGGCCGGTTGATTGGTCCCCCAAATCCAGCGTTGCCACGATCGCGCGGGTGACAGTGCGATCCTCGTTAAGCACCGGTGCAGCAAAACTGACAATGCTCCGGCCCGTCATGGGATTGATGCGGTAGTTGCCCACGGTGAAGCTTCGCTGCCGAATAGCCTGTTCGATAAACACGCGATCCTCGTTTTGTCCCAGCGGATTGGAAACCGCACTGCGACAATCAACTGAGCCATCGAGTCCAACCACGCGCAGGTCAACGTAAATCTGGGTTTCTCCGGTGAGCACCAGCGATTGGAAGAAGGCCGTGCAGGCGCTGTTATCCTCGGCGCGCACTTCTGGCAGGCGGCTAAGCAAATTCATCTCACGCTGAATCCGGTCCATCTCCCGCGCCTGTTCGCTGGCGGTGATGGTGGCAATGCGATTGGCTTCTACCTGGGCAACATCCAACGCATCGGAGCGGGCTTGTGACGCGGTGAGGAAGAGCAGTGCGATGGTTGGCAACGATGCCAGGAGCACGATGCTGATCAGGCGAAAACGCAGGCTACGCGCCAGCCCCGAGTGCACGAACCAGCTCACAATGGATTTGATTCGCTTCACCCGCTGACCTCCTGTATACGCTGGCAGTAATGATAATAGGAGTGTATGCACAAAGACGGCTGCGTCACCATACGTTCAGACCGGGCGGTCGCTAAAATAGTAAACATAACAAGGGTGATAATCCTTAGAATGCGCTTGGGGACAACGAAATCGGGGCGCGGAAATGTTCGCTTACATCTTCTTCCTGGTGCTGGTCTTATTGGAAGTATTGGGGTTTTTGTGGGTGGTTCTGCATGTCGTCGGATTTCGGATGGTGCGCCACCCGGAACGATCCCGCCGTGGGCAAACGCTAACCACACCGGTAGTTTCGGCAACGCAGCAGCCGGCCCCTGTGCGCGACACCACCGCGATTCTCCTCAATGCTCTTTCCCACCCTCCATTTTCAGACCAGCTGTTGCCCGAACAGCGAGACGAACTGCGTCGCGCCTTGCTTCAGCCCAGACCGGCGTATGTGTTTCCGGATGTCCCTCCGGCGCTGAACGTTAGTACCACTCGGAATTTCGCCGCCACCGTTCCGGAGTCGCCTCGTCCACCGGAGACCGCCCGCCCACCTGTGTATCGTGACCGGGCACCACGCCGGGCCATGGTGGAAACCGTCCGCGCCTCCTGGGATCCGGCCGTGATGATGCTGTATCTCGGTGCACTGCTGGTGGTGATCGCCGGCCTGATTTTTGCCAGTTACAGTTGGGGTACCTGGGGTGGGTGGCAAAAACTTGGCATGCTCATGGGCGCAACAACAGCATTCCTGCTTGCTGGATTCGGTTTACAGCGCTATGAGCGGATTCGTCCTGCCGCCCGCACGTTCCAGACGATTGGCGGCATGCTGGTGCCGGCGAATGCACTCGCGGCCTATACGATCTTCCGGGATGCCGATCCGCTGCTGATTCTCCTGGCAGGATCTGCGGCCACAGCGTTGATCCATGCCATCCTGTCTGCCCAACCGCAGTCGTATGTCTTCCGATATACCACTGTGGCTGCTTTTATGTTGGCAGTTGTGAGCCTGCCCGGCGCATTGGATGTGCGAGCCGCCTGGGGCTGTGTCCTCGCCCTCGCACTGGTCGCCATCCCGCCCGATCCATGGGGACGACTGGAGCGATTCGTCCACGCGTGGATGGTTGTTGGCACCGCGTCAATCCTGCCGCTGGTGGGTATCGGCCTGGTCAGCAATGATGGTGACAAGCACTGGGTCTTGCCCGTGCTATTTCTTGCCCTGGGCATGGCCCTCATAAGGGTTGGTTGCCGTTCCGTGCAGGTGCAGCCGATATTGGTCGTTATCGCCGATATGGCGCTGGTTGTCGCCAACGTCACGGCTGCCTGGATCCTCACTGGTGATCAGTGGTTGGTCGCCACGGTACTTCTTTCCGCCGGGCTTCTCCTGGTTCGGTACGGCCGAACCTATCCACTGCTTGCGCCGGTGCTGGAGACACTGGCAGCCTTTGCACTGGCGGGATTCATTGGCGAGGCAATCCGCGAATTGTCCACTCCTGATCGTGGGGCCTCGATCCTCTTCGCTGCCCTGAGCCTTGAAATGTTGCTGTTGTCCCGACGATGGCCGAAGATGGCTGCGATCACGCAAGGTATCGCCGCATTCACATTGCCGGCCATCCCGTTCCCACTNNTTGCGATTGCCAGCTTTACGGCAATTGCTGCCACCTTCGTGTGGGGTAATGTGGCCGAGATCCAGAGCAACCTGGCATGGACATGGATCATCGCCGGAATCGCCATCTCGATGACCGCTATCGCCAACCTTTTGCCGCGGCAGCTGCTTGCCCCTTGGGTACGGCACCTGCTGCGTCTCGAGGGTATCGGTCTCTTCGCCCTGGCCTATGTGCTGGAGACGAAATATGCCACGGTCCTTGTGGTTGCCTTCCTGGCGATGGGCTGGAGCGTGTGGGCGCATCGGCACGCNNNATGGGTGCACTGGCATGGCAACTTGATCGCCGCACTGCGTCGCGGCAACGACCGTCCGGCCTGTATGTGTGGGCTGTCGTGGTGGTTGCATCGTCCATGCTCAGCCAGGACTGGGATGTCCATAGCGTTGTCCAGCTCATCGGCATCCCCATCGGCTTGTTGGCTTTGGCAGTAGTACACCTGCTGGCCATACGATCCACTGGTATGTGGCTGTTTGTCTTGCCGGCGGTGGTCTATGGCATCAATGCCAACGCGCTGCTGCTGGAACCAGCGGTGCGAAATAGCGACCATCTGCTGATTGCCGGGATTCTGATTGTTGCCACCATATGGATGGTGTGGCGTTCCACGCTCATGCGCTCCCGGTCCGGGTTCGCACTCCTGGCGTTGGCCGTATTGCACATCAACGCCGCGTATGATCCGCCGGCGATCCCGGGCGTCCTGATCGGCCTGATGGCAGCCTGGATCCTGTTCAGCCTGGGGATGGCCCGGGGTCGGGCGGAGCCTGCAGGCTGGCAACTCGGCGAGGGTGCATTCCAGGCAGGGCTGATGCATGCGGTCGCACTCATCGGTCCCGATTTCGGTGATGCCGCCGTGGTAGTCAGCCGCCCCGAGCTTGTCGTCACACTGATGTCGCTGGCCGGCACAATTGCCGCATATGGCATGGTGGTGCGCAACCGTTGGCACCTGTTCGCTGGCTCGGCAGTGGCGATGGCGACGCTGATGTTGCAGATCAATGCCGGTCAGCCGGGAAACATTCATGTCTACACGGTGCCGCTGGCCATCTATTTATTGGTCGTTGGCCTGCTGATGCGCAATTACCCCGGTACGGCGAATGCGCTGTTGGCTGCCGGCTCGGGCGTACTGGTTGTCCCGGCGATGCTCGAGGCGCTCACCACCGGATCGTTCATGTGGCTGTGGATCGCCCTGGCCGAATCGCTGGCGCTCTTCCTGCTGGGCACGGTGCTGCAACTGCGCATCCCCACGGCGGCTGCGGTTATCGCCGTGAGCGTTATCGCGTTGCGGATGCTGGTGATGGCGATTAACGCCTATGCCAGCTGGATCAGCATGCTGGCGATTGGTGTGGTGCTGTTGCTGCTCGGCACGTTATGGCTCATGTATCGCGATGCTATCCAGGAGCGGCTGCACGGCCTCTTCACCCGCTGGCTGGCGTTCCACTAGGTCATCTATTGCTTGCACCCGTGAGTTCGTCCACAAGCTCGATGGTGATTCTGCAGCATTCCATGAAACGATAGACAACCTGTCGATTCGTGGACATGCGGATGACACTTGACGAAGAGCCCGTATGGACACAGTCTGAATGGCAGACGTATCGAGCCCTTCAGGAGCACCCATTCATGACCAACCTCGCCACTCAGGCCGCTATCAAGCATGCCCGCGCGCATCGCGATGACGATTTGCGCGATCTCTTCACACTGCTTTCCCAGCCCAGCATCAGCGCCCAGAACATCGGTGTGCAGGAATGCGCCAACCTCGAGGAAGCGCTCCTTAACGATGCGGGATTCAGTACCCGCCGGCTCGATGCGCCTGGCCACCCGGTGATCTACGGCGAGTGGCTGGGAGCAGCTGGCAAGCCGACGATCCTCTTCTACGGTCACTACGATGTGCAGCCACCCGATCCGCTCGATCTTTGGCAGTCCGATCCGTTCACGCCTACCATTCGCGATGAACGTATCTATTGTCGGGGCGTGGCCGATAACAAGGCGCAACACTTCAGCCACATCGCCGCCGTGCGGCATTGGCTGCGCGCCAATGGATCGCTCCCATGCAACGTCAAGATCATGCTGGAAGGCGAAGAGGAAGTGGGCAGCCCACACCTCGATACCGTGGTGGCGGCCCACAAGGACCTGCTGGCAGCCGACTTCGTCTACACCAGCGATGGCCCGGTGACCGATGCTCGCTATCCGGAGATCGTCTTTGGTGTGCGGGGGTTGCTGTACGTTGAGCTTTTCGCTACCGGTGCCAATCGCGATCTCCATTCCGGGCACTGGGGCGGGGTGGCTCCGAATCCGATCCTGGCACTGTCCCGGCTGCTGCAAACAATGATTGACGACCAAAACCGCGTGCTCATCGACGGCTTCTACGATTCGGTACGCCAGCCGACACCCGGTGCGAAAGCAGCGATGGACGCGCTGCCGTTCGACACGGTCCAGACGATTGGCGGGATCGGCCTCACCGAGATGGTGCCTCCTGCGGAGCGATCCTACGCCGAGCGAGTGATGTTCCAGCCCACGCTGAATATTGCCGGAATCACCGGCGGGTATAGCGGCCCCGGCAGCAAGACCGTGTTGCCGGCAAAGGCGAGCATGAAGATCGATATGCGGCTCGTGCCTGATCAGACGCCGGACGAGATTTGGGAGAAGATCAGGGCACATGTCGAGAAACATGGGAATGGCATCGAGATCAATCGGCTAGATGGTGGCATGCTTCCCAGCTTTACACCGGTAGAGCATCCGCTGGCAGATATCGTGCGCGCCGCTGTGGCTGCCGGGTTCGGTGCAAAGCCGATCAGCGTGCCCTCAGCGGGCGGCAGCCTGCCGGATAGCGTCTGGACCCAGACACTCGGCCTGCCATCGTTCCTGGTGCCGTATGGTGCGCCGGAACAGGCAAACCACAGCCCGAACGAGAGTTACCGCCTTGAGCGCTTGTACCAGGGCATCGAAACCAGCATCCACCTGATTGGCCTGCTGGGCGAATAGCGCACGCCCCGTCATTTGGCCCATCCTCCGCCATCCCGCACCTCGATTGTTGGATCGAGGTGCGGGTTCGTTGTTCGTCCTTGACTTGTAGATAGTTTGCGCCATGCTACCGTCCCCCGCCTCCGCGGGAATCGACTTTCTGCCTCATTGACTTTTCACCGGCAGCGGATAGTATTATGTCTACGTATTAGGCATTTCCAACGAAACTAAGCACAGCGAAATAGGCAAGCGTGGTCTGGAGCGAATGGGTCAGCGTGGGCGGGTCCTTCGGGTCCAGCCAGGACGCAGCGAGACCGGAGGATCCAGATGCGTACTGTGTGGAAAACAGTGTTTTTCATGTTCGCGTGCGGTTTGCTCTTTGGGGTGATTTTCACTACTGCTAACGCCGGCGGGTCAAATAACGCTCCAGGTTCGGTTGTCGAGCACGTCGTCGAGTCCCGCGTAGGTTTTCTCACCACGAGGATGGGTCTGCACATTGTCCCGGCCCTGCAGGTTGTGACCTGTGGACCAGGTAGTGATCCGTACACGCCATGCCTTGTCACGTTGGTGGAGCCGACGAC
>DJVD01000250.1:7575-7796 GCA_002440805.1 Chloroflexi bacterium UBA6265 | reverse complement strand
TTGGCACCCCGATTCGGGTGTTTACTTCACTGATCCTTATCGCTGGCCTGCTGGCCTGGGTGCTCAACGCGGTTGCCGCGCAGGAGCCATCCACACCTGCCGCTGGTGCAGCCACACCATCGGCAACGCCTGCGGCGGACATGCCACGGGTGGAACTGCAGCTGGAAGAAGCCAACGAGAGCGATCTCGGTGGTACCGTCTCGCTGTATGAGTTTGGCGAT
>DJVD01000250.1:0-7407 GCA_002440805.1 Chloroflexi bacterium UBA6265 | reverse complement strand
TGTGCCACCATTGAAGGTGAGCCGACGCTGGCATCGGCAAGCACACCGGTCGCGTCACCATCGGTAGCAACCCCCGCAGCGTCCCCGGCTGCATCGCCAGAAGCAGCTACGGATGGCGATGGTGTTGGTGGCCAGGTAACGGATGTGGATGGCACGAGTGGTGCCGCCAATCCCACGGCCCTGACGCTCACTGTCAACCTGGTCGACTGGAGCGAAACCGGCATCACCGGTACCGCCGTGCTCACCGCCGATGGCAGTGCCACCAATGTGTCTGTCACCCTCACCGGGGATGGCATCACTGGCGGCCACGAGTTGCACATTCACAATGGCACCTGTGCCTCTCCGGGAACGGCAACCTATACGCTGGATCCGATAGCTGCCGATGGCACCAGCACATCCACCGTCAACCTCAGTCTCGAGCAGCTCACCAGTGGCAACTACTTCATCAACGTCCATCCGGATGAAGCCAACTGGGATGCCTGGATGGTATGTGGCAATATCACCGGCACCGCATCGTCACTCACCGCGCCCACACCGACTGCCGTGGTTGTGAGCAGTGCCAGTGATGGTTCCACGGGTGGCAACACCACCATGGTGACCACCAGTGCCCAGGCAGCCGCCTTCCCCGAGACGGTTGGTGTAGGCGATGGCCTGGTATGGCCGAGCGATACCCGCACCGCCGTGATTTGGGCGATTGCTGGCAGCAGCATTGTGCTCCTCGGCACCGGCATGCTCATTCGCGCCGGTGAACGCAGCGGCAGGAACCCGCGCTTTACCCGCCTGGGCCTCTAGAACCACTCCCTTCGCGAACCGCAACGCGCCCGGCTTTATGCCGGGCGCGTTCGCGTGCTTTACACATGTTCCATAATAGAGGGCAAGTTGCTGCATATCGTTTCAAATTCGCGCGGCAGGGGACGCAAGAGCATGGAGATCGTCACAACCTCGGTTATTACCTGTCCCGAATGCGGCCATCAGGCAGCAGAGGAAATGCCGACCGAATCCTGTCAGTTCTTCTATCGCTGCCCAAGTTGCGAGGCCGTGTTGCGCCCACTTGCCGGCGATTGTTGTGTGTATTGCTCGTATGGTTCGGTCCCGTGCCCACCGATTCAGCTATCGGGTGATTGCTGTGCCGTCCCACCCAATCCGTAGTTTGCCAGCGTGGAGGAGTTGCATGCGTATCCTGCTTATTCGACACGGCCAAACCCAGGGAAACATCGATGCCCGTATCCAGGGTCCCGATGATGAGTTGACCGATCTCGGCCGCGAGCAGGCACAGCTGTTGGCGGCGCATGTCGCCGCCACCTACAAAATCGATCACCTTGTTTCCAGTGCCCTTTCCCGCGCCCGTGAAACGGCGGAGATCATTGCCAGCCGCACGGGCCACGAAATCTCGCTGGAGCCGCGCTTCGCCGAGATCCACAACGGCACCGCCATCGGCATGCTCTGGTCCGACTGGCGCCTTGCCAATCCCGAGTTGGCGGCCGTGTGGAGTTGGGATGTGCGCCACGCCGATGCTGCCTGGGGTGGCGGCGAGAGCGGTCGCGATGTGTGCCGCCGGGTGTTTGCCGCCTGGGATGAGATTGTGCAGGCACACAATGGCAGCGGCCGCACCGTGGCCATCGTTAGCCACGGCGGCCCCATTGCCTGGTTGGCCGCGCGCCTGAACGGCGATTCGCTGGATGTATGGCCGGGCCCGTATGGCGATGTGGCCAATTGCTCCGTTACCGAAGTGGCGATCGCTGCCAATGGTATTGGCACCATCGAGCGCTGGAACACCACCGATCACCTCGGCAGTAGCTACGCCCCCCATATTTCCCCGGTGATCCCACCCGTGACCGGAAAAGCACGATGATGAAACTGAAGGTGCTGGCCGTCACTGACGAGGTCGATCCTCGCATTTACAGCACCTCCGTGCGCGATCGCATGGGTGACGTGGATTTTGTGGTGAGTTGTGGCGATTTGCCCGCCACATATCTCGAATACCTCACCGATTCGCTCCACAAGGATGTCTACTATGTACTCGGCAACCATGCCGAGGAACTCACGCGTGAGGGCCAGCGGGGGGTGCCGAGGCATCCCATGGGGTGTATCGACCTTGGGTTCAGGGTGGTGCGCGATAAACGCACCGGCATCATCTTTGCCGGCCTTCCCGGCTCCCCCAAGTACCTCGAGCACGCACCGGTACAGTTCACCGAAAAGCAAATGACCTGGCGCATCCTGCGGATGGTGCCGCGGTTGATCTGGAACCGGCTGCGCTACGGCCGCTTCCTCGATATCCTGGTTTCCCACTCGCCTCCGCGTGATGTGGGTGATCGCGAGGACCCCGCCCATCGCGGTTTTGCGGTGATTCGCTCGCTGATCAGGTGGACCAACCCCACCTATCAGCTGCATGGACACGTGCACTTGTACGATCGCAGCCAGGGCAATTGCTCCACGCTGCACGGTACCGATGTGATCAACGTCTATCCGTTCCAGAAACTCGAACTGCAATTCGATGGTCTGCCGCACCGGGACATCGATATCGAACCGAACGTCGATTCAATCCGCGCCGAGCTTTCGCACGAAATCGCGGAAGGACCATCGACCCGTGTATAAGGAAATGGCCGACGCCGATTTCGATCGCGCCCGCAACAAGCAAATTGTCAACGATTTGCTCAGCACGGTTCGCCGGCGCGAGAACGAACTGGTGCCGTTGCAGGAAATCACGCGCCGCCTGCGTCCCGAAAACGAGAGCTACCGTGGCATGCAGGAAGTGCCCATCAGCAAGATCGTCGGCAGCATGGATCGCTGGCGCGATTTTGATCGGGCGTTCCTCCCCAGGGACCGGCATTCGCGCAGCCGGTGGCGTCGCGTGGATGAAGCCTATTACGAGGACATTCGCCTGCCACCGATCCAGCTGTACAAGGTGGGCGATATCTACTTTGTGAAGGATGGCAACCACCGGGTATCGGTAGCACGCGAGCGCGGCGTGGAGTTTATCGATGCCGAAGTCATCGAGGCGCATGTGCGTGTACCGCTCAGTCCCGAGATGAGTACGCAAGAACTGCTCATGCAGGCCGAGTACGCCGAGTTCCTCCGCCGTACCGATTTGGACAGGCTTCATCCCGATCACGATATTCGTCCCACCCAGCTCGGCCGCTACGATGTCATCTGGGGGCATATTGTCGGTCACCAGGAATGGCTAAGCTATATCTGGCAGCGACCCGCTACCGTGGCCGAAACGGTAAACGACTGGTATGAATTCAACTACATGCCCATCGTGCAAGTGGTGCGGGAACGCCGCGTGCTCGATCAGTTCCCCCGCCTCACCGAGGCCGATATCTATCTGTGGGTCATGCGTAATCGCCGCATGCTGGAAGATGAGACGGGTGCCGATATCGGCCCGGTTGCCAGTGCCCAGGCCTACGCAGATTTGATGACCCAACCCAAGGGGTTTTGGGAGCGCATCATGAGCCTGTTTGGCGGCGGCGAAAGCAGCCGTTCCCCCGACCCGGTGGAAGAAAAAGATCGCCGAGAGCACCGGTTCAAGCGCTGGCAGAAACCCAAGGCGAAATAGTCACCGGGCGCACATGCACATTCCTCCCCGCAGGGCTGGAAGGGATCGTTCATCCGGGCTTGGCCGCATACCACCACGCCTCCCTGGAAGTACGCTTGGGGGTTGATTCCCCAATTGCTGGCTGGCAAATTTGGCACGCCCCGTCGTCAATGAGTAGTCAGTCCCTCCATGGAAGAATTAGGTACTTCTGTATTCAAAGTGCTAAGCTAGGATTCATAACCTTGGTTCAGGAAATCGATTGGCGCATGCATGGCGGGTCTCTGTCCTTGCCTTGTATACAATGCTCGGTTTGCGGTTCGGCCGTATCGCCTGAACATGGGTCTGAGAATCCGCACGTATGCGGGCGTGAACGAGGTGCAGCCTGTGGCTGCGCAGGAGGTAACAAGCGTGTTCATGACCAAAGACCAGGCAACCAAAATCGACCAGCTCTTCCGGGAAGTGGCCGAGAAGGGCCTTAGTCGACGCGAGATGATCAAGCGTGCCGGTGTGATGGGCATTTCCGCCTATGCACTCACCTTCGCATTCGTCCAGAAATCGCATGAGGCGGTCGCCCAGGGCGAGGAGAATCCACTTGGGGTGGATCCCGCTGCACCGCTCGATGTCGTGGTGTTTAAGGGCGGCTATGGCGATGACTACGCCATCAATGTCAATGACAACCTGTACGGCGCCATGTATCCCGATGCCGAAATCACCTACATCGGCACCCAGCGCCTGATGGAACAGTTCCAGGCCCGGGTAGTGGATGGTAATCCTCCGGATGTGATGGACAATTCCGGCGCCGGTAACTTCAGCAATGCCCAGCTGTACCGCGATGGCCAGTTGGCCGATCTCGAAGATCTCATGGCCGCACCCGCCCACGGGCAGGAGGGCGTCACATTCGCCGATTCACTTGCCGCCGGCACCCAGGATGAAGGCCAGTACGACGGCAAACAGTATGTGCTCAGCTTTGCCATGAGCATGTGGGGCGTGTGGTACAACGCCGCCAAGTTCGAGGAGAAGGGGTGGGAGTACCCGCAAACGTGGGACGATATGCTCGCCCTCTGCCAGACCATCAAGGATGATGGCGAAATGGCACCGTGGACCTACCAGGGTATGTATCCGCAATACATGCGCATCATCTGGGATCAGCTGCTGTTTAAGTCCGGCGGTTTTGAGGCGCTTCACAGGATCAACAACCTGATGGAAGATGCCTGGACCCAGCCGAAGGTGAAGGAATGCCTGGATGCCTTCCAGGCGCTGGCTGACAACGGCTACATCATGGAAGGTACCGAAGGGCTCAGCCACACCGAAGCCCAAACCTTCTGGCTTCAGGGCGAAGCCGCTTTCCTGCCGTGCGGCACCTTCCTTGAAAACGAGATGAAGGATGTCGTCGCCTCGGTTCCCGATTTCCAGCTGACGGTTCAGCCGGTACCCAGCCTGAACGCCGACGATGCGTTGCCATTCACTGCCACCCAGGCCGGTGCCGGTGAAACATTCATCGTGTTTGCCCAGGGCAAGAACGTGCAGGGCGGCAAGGAATGGTTGCGGCTGCTCTTCTCGCAGGAAGGCGCCCGCTTCTTCTCCGAAGCCACCAAGTCGCCAACTGTGGTGACTGGCGCATCCGAAGGTCTCGATCTCGGCAGTGCCTTTGCCTCGGCGCAAGCTGCAATCGACGCCTCTGGCGAAAATCGCCTGCTGTCGCGCTACGCGGGCCTGTACCCGGACCTGAACGAGGCCGCCAACAAGGCGTTCTCGGACCTGCTCACGGGCAACAAATCGGCTGATGACATCATCACCGAGCTGCAGGAGCTCACCGACAAGCTGCGCGAGGACGATGCGATCTCCAAGATCGAAGTGCCGCTCTACCCGATCTGGCACTCACAGTCTGAAGCAGGCAACGCTACACCGGTCGCCAGCCCGGCAGGCTAGCCGTAATTCCATGTGGCTCGGGTTCACGCCCGGGCCACATCCTTCTGCTCGTGGACGGCGAACCATGGTTCGCCGTCCACGCATGAGGCTTCATATCCATGCATCATCATAAATACCGCATTGTGATCCCGTTCCTGGCACCAGCGCTCATCATCTATGGGGTGTTCGTGCTTTTTCCGTATCTCAATGCGTTTTATCTCTCGCTTACCAGCTGGTCTGGGACATCATCCGAACGTCCATTTGTGGGGCTCGCGAATTTTCGCGATTTGCTCACCGATGGCCGGTTCCTGAGCGCACTCGGGACCAACGCAAAATTCCTCGTGGTCTTACCGCTTTTCATTATCACGATCGCCCTGCTGTATGCATCGCTTTTCACCCAGGGTGGCACAGGCATTTTTGGCTCAGGATTTTACCGGGTGGTCTTTTTCTTTCCCCAGGTCATTTCCGCTGTTATCATCGGCATTCTCTTCCAGTACGTGTACAACCCGCGCTACGGCATTCTTAATGCCAGCCTTGAATCCATGGGACTGGAGAATTTGCAGCGCACCTGGCTCGGGGATAGCAGCACCATTTTCTGGGCGATTGCCGCAGTAGTGGTGTGGAGTTCCATTGGTTTCTACATGGTGATCTTCATGTCCAGCATGCAATCGATCCCCACTTCGTTCTACGAGGCGGCAACCATCGATGGTGCCAGTCGCTGGCGGCAGTTCTTCGATATCACCCTGCCACTGATGTGGGAGACCATCCGCACCTGCCTCATCTACATCTCCATCGCTGCGCTCGATATGTTCGTCATCATCCAGGTGATGACCGGTGGATCGCAAACCAGCGCTGCCCGCAGCGTGGAAACCGTGGCCATCTACATGTATATCGAGGCCTTCAGCAAGAATCGTTGGGGGAGTGCCGCCGCCATCGGCGTAATCCTGCTTGTGCTCACGCTCATCTTCTCCGTCATCATCATGCGGGTGACCAAGCGCGAAACCTACGAATACTAGCCGCCACCGTGCGATGATCCAGGAGTCCTGCTGATGTCAGCGATTGAGACAACGCCAACCGAAACACCAGGGCTGCCAACCAAACCGGCCTCGAAGTGGTCGCTTGGTGAGGGGATATTCCAGATCGGTTCACAGCTGATGCTGATGATCTGGGCTGTTCTCGTGATCCTGCCGTTTGTGTGGATGGTCGCCACGTCCTTCAAGGCCGACCTGCAAATCCTCACCGATCCATTTGGCTTGCCGGATGCATTCCGCTGGGAGAACTTCGAACGCGCCTGGACCACTGCCCGTATTGGCCGCTACGTAGTGAACACGCTGATGGTGATGGCGATGTCGCTCACCGGCACGCTGCTGGTGTCTGCGCTGGCGGCCTATGCACTCACGCGCTTCACCTTCCGTCTCAGCCGGTTCATCTTCCTGCTGTTCACGGCCGGGCTGATGTTCCCCGTATTCCTGGGGTTGGTGCCGCTGTACTTCCTGATGCAGGACCTGCATTTGCTGAACACGTATCACGGGCTGGCGCTGGTGTACATCGCCTATTCGCTGCCGTTCACCATCTTCTTCCTCTCGGGGTTCTTCATCTCGTTGCCGGGCGAAATCGCCGAAGCTTCGATCGTGGATGGGGCTGGTCCGTACCGCACCTTCTTCCAGGTCATGCTGCCGATGGCGAAGCCGGGCCTGATCGCGATGGGTATCTTCAACTTCCTCGGTCAGTGGAACCAGTTCCTGCTGCCGCTGGTGCTGATGCATTCGGAGAGTCGCTACATGCTCAGCCAGGGACTGAACTTCATGGCGATCCAGCAGGGGTATAGCAACGATTACAGCGGCCTCTTCGCCGCCATGACGATCACTATGGTGCCCACGCTGATCGTGTATATCCTCTTCCAGCGACGCCTCGAAAGCGGCCTCACCGCTGGTGCCCTCAAGGGGTAGCCATCGGACAGCACG
>DJVD01000118.1 GCA_002440805.1 Chloroflexi bacterium UBA6265 | reverse complement strand
GGAATGGCCAGCGTGCGCCTGGCAATTTCCTCGGTGACCGGGAAATCACCCTCCTTGAAGCCGAAGCGTTCGCGGTACAGGGGTTGGGTGTGGATCGGCGAGAAGTACGGGCGGCTCGGCACGCCACGTGCCTCGAGTTCACGCATGACTACGGCCTTGTCGATGCCATCGGCCAACTGAATCACGTACACGAACCAGCTCATGCGCGTGGTTTCCGGCAGCACTTCCGGCACCTTCACTCCCGGCACGCCTTGCAGGCGCCGGGTGTACATGGCGGCCACGTTGTTGCGCGCATCCAAAATCGCATCGAGCCGGCTCACCTGGCTGAGCCCCAGGGCGGCACTCATCTCATCGAGCCGGTAGTTGTAGCCAAGGCGGACGTGATTCATCCAGGTACCGGCGTCGTCGCGGCCCTGGTTGCGCAGGCTGTCGATCGCCCGCGCCATTTCATCGTTGTTCGTGACAACAATGCCGCCCTCGCCGGTGGTCATTTGCTTGTTGGGGTAAAACGCAAACACCGCCGCATCACAGTATTCCGGGGAGCCTACCTTTTTGCCATTGCGTTCGGCTCCGATTGCCTCACAGGAATCCTGAATNNGCCGGATCCAGTGCCAGCGTGTCGGGATCAATATCGGCGAAGACGGGCGTAGCACCCGTGTACATGATGCAGTTGGATGAAGCGACGAAGCTAAATGGGGACGTGATTACTTCATCGCCCGCACCGATGCCGAGGGCATCCAGGCACAGGTGAAGCCCGCTGGTACCGCTGTTTACAGCCAGGCCATGCTTCATTCCCACCCGATCGGCCACTGCCCGTTCGAATGCCTTTACCTGCGGTCCGATGCTGAGGGTGGACGTCTGCAGCACGGCGAGCACGGCATCGATATCATCCTGGTTAATCCATGGTGAAGACAGTGGAATCGAACGGGTCATGTACGGGGTCTCCTTCTCTATCTGTGCTATCTATGCGGTTTGGGTGGTGGCCGGCTCAGCGACGCCGCCATCTACTTCACGAATCAGGTCCATAATTTCCTCACGGCCAGCAGTGCGGAGCGATTCAACGCGGTTGGTGAACTCCCCGGCATTCAGCGAGGTGAGTTGGCCATTGAGCATTCGGATTTTGGGATGCAACGTTGGGTGGGCAGCCTCGAAATCCAGGCTCAACTCTTCGTAGAGTTTCTCACCAGGTCGGATACCGGTGTATTGAATCTTGATATCCTCATCCGGCCGTAAACCGTGGAGTTCTATCACCCTGCGGGCCAGATCGACAATTGCCACTTCTTCACCCATATCCAGCACATAGGTAGCATTTGGATGACCGTACGCGCCCGCCTGGATAATCAGGCTGGCTGCTTCGCTGATGGTCATGAAATAGCGCTTCATACGGGCGTCGGTCACAGTCACCGGGCCGCCATCCTGGATCTGTTTTTCAAACGTGGGGATCACCGAGCCGCGGCTGCCAAGCACGTTGCCAAACCGCACGTTGCACACACTCATTTCACGAGTGGCACCAACCCGAAGTACCTCCAGCTCGGCCAATCGCTTCGATGCGCCCATTACGCTCGTGGGCCGCACGGCCTTGTCGGTACTCACCATCACAAACCGCTCAGCGCCGACATCCGCTGCTGCCGTCACAACATTCCGGGTACCAATTACGTTCGTTTCGATGGCAAGATCGGGCTGGCGTTCCATGGCCGGCACGTGCTTGTAAGCGGCGGCGTGCATCACGATTTCGGGGCGATGTTGTTCAAACACCCGGCGGGTACGTCGTTCGTCGGTGATAGAGGCCAGCACCGTGGTAAGGGCAAGCTGTGGGCATTCCTTGGCGATCGCCAGCGAGAGATTGTGCAAGCCAGATTCGTCCACATCCAGCAGGACCAGCGCTACCGGCTCCAGCCGGGCAATTTGCTGCGCCAACTCGGATCCGATTGATCCAGCAGCCCCTGTCACCAATACCCGGCGGCCGCGAATAAATTGGATGCAGCTATCGTAATCCGGTTCGACCACGGGTCGGCCCAGCACATCCACCGTCTGGATTGCCTTGAGGGTTGTCATGCCGACGGCGCCGGTAAGGATGGAGCCGATCGGGGGCATGCTCAGCACCTTCTTGCCGGTGCTACGAGCGATGCCTGAAATACGGAGCCGATCGGCTTCGGACATCGATGGAATGGCGAGTACGATGATATCGACATCGTAGGTTTTGACAATTGCGGGTATTGCCGCGGTATCGCCCAGCACGGGGACGCCGACTAAATTGCTGTTGTGAAGCCGGGTGTTGTCATCTACATAGCCAATGGGATGCAGTTTCCAGCGTTCAACATCCTGGAATTCCTTGGCCAAAATCTGGCCGGCACTACCGGCACCGACAATCAGAACCGAATCGAAGCCGTCCCTGGCAGATACTGCTCGCGGCAGTGATTCACTTCCTGCAGGTTGCTGATCGTCCTTGATTGGCTCCACGTAGTGTTGTCCCCTACTCCGCGCACTTAACTAGCTACCGGCAACTATACCGCACCTGTGATGGGTCCCAAACCATGATCAGGGCCCAACTCCTCGTACCAGTTCCCTGCATGGGACGTTGTTTTGCCACCCATATCCGGCGACGAACCACCAGACCCCGGCTAGAATCATTGCTGGATCGGCACACGGCCGGGGTCGATTCCAATCTGGTCAGTCCGGCTGCGTCCAGGAAGCGAGCAACACCCATGGCAACGGTAGCCTTCATCGGTGCGGGCAGCACCGTCTTCTCCCGTAATCTGCTGCGCGATCTCTTCACTTTTCCGGAACTGCAAAACAGCACGATCCGCCTCATGGACATTGATGCCGATCGCCTGCGCGACTCCGAAATCGTGGCCCATCGCGTGGCCGATGAGGCGAACGCCGGTGCCACCATCGTTGCCACCACGGATCGCCGCGAGGCGTTGGCCGGTGCCGACTATGTGATCAACATGATCCAGGTTGGTGGGTACGAACCCAGCACCGTCATCGATTTCGAGATTCCCAAGAAGTACGGGTTGCGCCAAACCATCGGTGATACGCTCGGCATTGGCGGTATCATGCGAGGACTGCGGACGATCCCGGTGGTGGTTGATATCGCCAAGGATATGGAAGACGTCGCTCCAAACGCCCTGTTACTCAACTATTCCAATCCGATGGCCATGCTGTGTATGGCGGTGAATCGCGCCAGCAGCATTCGCAATGTTGGCCTTTGCCACAGCGTGTTTGGCACCGC
>DJVD01000067.1 GCA_002440805.1 Chloroflexi bacterium UBA6265 | reverse complement strand
TTTTTGCATTGCCCGGTGACGATACGTTTCTACCGTCTTCGGCGAGAGCGAGAGGAAATCGGCGCTTTGCTGGGCGGTGTATCCCTCGGCGGTGAGTTTGACGACTTCCCGTTCGCGTTCCGAGAGGACTTCAACGATATCAAGCTCCTGGCCATCGCCACTTCGTCCCAGGTAACCACGCAGGAGGGTCTTGGTCGCCACGGGATCGAGGAACACCTCTCCGCGGGCGACGGTGCGAATCGCGTTCAGCAAATCGGTATGGGCGCTGGATTTGCGCACATACCCCAGGCCTCCGGCCTGCAACACCGGCAGCAGGTAGCGCTCCTCGGCATGCACCGTCAGCACCAGCACCTTCGCGGCGTGATTAAGCGAGGTCAACTCGCGGATCACATCCATTCCCCCACCCGGCATGGACAAATCGGTGATTACCACGTGGGGATGGAGTTCACTCACAGCACTGATCGCGCCAGGGCCATCCTCAGCCTCACCCACCACGGCAATATCCGGCTGGCTCTCAAGGAGGGCGCGCAGCCCGGCGCGTACAACGCCATGGTCGTCAGCGAGGACAACGCGAATAACACTTGAATCCATATCACCTCCAGCTCGTCTGTAGCCATCAGGACGCACGTAGGAACGGCCTGCAATCATTCATTAAGAGGAATGGATGCCCGCACTCGCGTGCCCGGATTCCGGTTTCCAATAATCTCTAGATTACCACCCACCAGTTCAACCCGCTCCTGCATGCCAAAAAGACCCAATCCAAGCCCCTTGCCATCGCTGGCATTCTCAGAGTTGATATCAAACCCGCGGCCATTATCGTCCACCGCCAGTTCGACCTGATGATCGGTCCGGCGAATCGAAACTGACGCCCTGGTTGCCTTGGCATGCTTCCACATGTTGGTTAGCGCCTCCTGGGCCACGCGATAGAGCACCAGTTCCACCGCTGGGTCCAGCCGCTCCCGAACACCGGAGGTAACATACGCGATCTCGATGCCGCTACGCTCCGACATGCGTTGCACCAGCGCCCCGGTTGCCTCGAGCAACCCAAGGTCGTCCAGGCTGGGGGGACGTAACTCGTGGCCCAGCCGGCGTACAGCCTCCATGGATTCGGCGAACATCATTTCCAGGGACTCTGCCATCTCCCGAATCTCGGGATTGTCCGAAAGTTTCATCGCCGATACGCGGAGCAGTTGGGCGAACAAGACCTGGCTGGTATCGTCATGCAATTCGCGAGCGATTCGTTTGCGCTCATCTTCCTGGGCAGCAATCACGCTGTTCACAAGCACCTTGATCTGGCTGCGATCGATCTCCACCTGGTCAAGCGCGCTATTGAAAGACTCCACGATCTGTTCGAGTTCCCGGTCGCGCATCGGGTCCGCACCGGTGCGGGCTGAGTAATCGCCATTTCGGACGCGCTCCGCAGTGGCGACGATATCCTCCAACGGTTTGAGCGCCGCCCGAATGACCCGCAAGTTAATGTGCACGGAAATGACGGTACCAATCAGAGCGAACCCGGCGGCAAGTGCCACCATGCGGATGCCTTCGTTATGTGAAACCACATTCGCCGTGATCCAGGTGCCGAAGATCGCTCCCACCAGCACCACCAGCGCGTTGGCTATCAGTACCTTGTGGCGCAAGGGTATTCGTTGCACTCGCTCCTGCATCGCCGATCCTCTTTCACTTGGCCTTGGCATTTCGAGGCATTATTGCCCGTTTGGTACACTCACTGCGACCTTATATGTGTCACATCAAGAAGGAGACCCCTAATGGCAGCAAATAGCTCGTTTGATATTGTCTCGAAATTTGATCGCCAGGAACTGAAGAACGCTCTTGATCAGGCTGAGCGCGAGGTTCGCCAGCGGTATGACCTGAAGGACACAAAAACCGAGATCACCCTCGTGGAGGATACCATCACGATCAACACCGAAAGCGATTATTCGCTGGGCGCGGTGAAAGATGTTATGGAATCCAAAATGATCAGTCGCAAGCTCAGCCTGAAGATCCTTGATTACCAGCCCGAGGAGGATGCTTCCGGGGCGCGCAAACGCCAGGTGGTGAAATTGCGCGAAGGCATCGCCGACGATATCGCCAAGAAGATCAGCAAGGAAATCCGCGATAATTTCAAAAAGGTGAACACGCAGATTCAGGGCGATGCCATTCGCGTGCAAGCCAAAAGCCGTGACGATCTGCAAGCCGTGATGGCCCATCTCAATTCGCAGGATTACCCCGTTGCCCTGCAATACACAAACTATCGCTAAACGTCGGCAGCGTCTCCGGATGCAATCTCTTCCGTGCCTCGCCGTCGTGGCGGGGCACTTTCATCGCTACTGCGGATCTCAGGCAGCTTCTGCGCCACCCTCTCCAAGAGTGGACTTTCCAGCGGCGAACCAGTTGGGAATATGCGAATCGAATCGGGTGCCACTTCCGGCCAGACGCGCTGGAACATCACCCACTGCTCCAGGGCAGAACTGATCCCCTCCTCCAGTACTGGCACGAGTCGCTTCATTCCCTCCGCCACGTCCGCCTGTACATCGCGCGTCTGCTCGATATACATCGGATCCATGATGCGCACTTCGTGACCGGAATGCGTGCGCCGCGTGAAAATCGGGATCACGGCAGCACCGGTATCCCGCGCTATCCGTACCGCTCCTGGCGGGAGCGTGGTTTTGTGACCGAAGAACTCCACTTCATGCCCGTTCTCAAAGAAATCCCGATCGGCGACGAGAACCACGCATTCGTTATTGCGAAGAGAACGAATAACATGGCGGATACCAGATGGTGTGGGTTCGACCATTTTTGTTCCGCGGCGTCCACGCAACCAGGTGACTCCATCGAAAACGAAACGCGATGTGGTGCGGCCGGTAACCACGGTGAGCGTATAGCCGTGAGCGTGAATAGACTGGCCGATAAAATCGAAGCAGCCAACATGCGCCGAGACAAAAATCACGCCCTTGCCTCGCTTGAGCGCCTTGTCCACCACAGCCCAGTCGCCGTACACCACCTGCGATCCGCGCGCGAACCAATTGCGCGATCGCCATGCGAGGGTGAGCAGATCGGCAAAGTTCAATGCATTTGTCAGGAAAATCGATCGGGTCAGCTCGCGCACCTCGGCGTCATTGCTGTCGCGTCCCGTGACGATGCGAATATTCGATTCGACATTCTGTCGATACCCTTGGGAAAGTCGGTACGAAAGCGACCCTAACCTGAGGGAGATGTAATTTCGGATCGGACCGGGCATCAGGAGGAAGATCCACGAAATTACGCGAGCGATGCCGATAGAAAGGCTGGTGCGAAATTCATCGCGTTCTTCACGGCGAAATCCCGGCGGTGTCTTCACTTTTGCTGTGTTGTTTGCCACCGTCGATCCCAGACTCCGCACTGCCCAACTGCCCGATCGAGCCTGGCGGAATTAGGCAAAAAGTAACATTCGGATGATCAGTTGATCACGCGTTTTTCACCCGGTTGCGTGCGTCCAGTTCCCGGATGTAGGCGATGCCATCGACAATCACCGGAATTCCGCGAATCACCGTCAGCGCCACCGCCATCCAAACCAGGCCCCAACCGAGATACCGGTACCAATCCTGGCTGTAGAGGCTGCCAATCAATGTATTGGTGGTGTCGTGATGTTCCCATGCGACCAACCCGGCCAGGAATACAAATGCCAGGGCCTTAACGTAACCAAAGAATGCCCGCATGAATCGGCCGGCGGTGAGCCATGTTGTGAAAGGAGAGCGCATCATGTTCTTGTCCCCGAAAGCCGTCATTCCCTCTTGCATGGAGAGCGCGCGCAGGCCGTCGACGATGAACCCACGGCTAATCACCAGCAATGGCACCCATACAGGAATGAGATTGAGATCGGCGAAGATGATCCACAGGACGTTTTCGACAATGCGATCGCCGGCGATATCGAAGACTGCCCCAAACGTGGAGGTCTCATTGCGTTTGCGTGCGACCCATCCATCCAGTCCATCGGCGGCAATCACCACAACCAGCAGCAGCATGCACCATGCAATCGTCTGCACACTGCCGTGATAAATGAGCCACACCACTCCGAACAACAGGAACAATCGTCCGATAGTGATCGCGTTAGCCATGGTTATTCACCTGGAGATCACTCCTTCGCCTGTTGCCGGGGTTATCGCCTGAAATTCCCGTGTTCTGTATGGGAGTGTAGCACGCGTTTCGTGCCCTATTCGGGCACTTTCATGGCCGGATTGTCGGTACAAATACCGATCGCGCCCCAGGCAAACATCTCACGCGCCTGCTCAGGATCGTTCACCGTCCATGGCCACCAGGGAATCTTTTGCTCGGCCAGGAATTCAGCGACCTCGCCGTCCATCGCCTTCTGCCAAATGGCCAAAGCGCCCGCGTTCAACTCGTGATAGGTGGCGATTGCATCGTCGGTGGCACCAAGTGTCAACACCCAGAGATCCGCCTCCGCATCCTGCTGGCGGACGTAGCGCAAGACGTCCCAATGGAACGAACTCACGAGCCAGCGTAAGGCTGGCACCTTTTTCACGTCCTCCAGCACGGCGGCACCAGCCTCGTTCGCTTTCACCTCGATATCCACGTGCAATTCGTCGCCAGCAAGTTCCAGCACCTCGAGCAAGGTGGGCACATATTCGCCTTCGCCTGCATCCACCTTGCGCAACTCGGCGACGGTGTAATCGGCGATAAGGCCTTTGGCGTTGGTCGTGCGATCCAGCGTTTCATCGTGGCAAATAACAGCCACCCCATCCTTGCTGAGATGAACGTCGAGTTCGATGCCGTACACGCCCAGCTCTTTGGCACGCCGAAAACCGGCTAGCGTATTTTCAGGGAATTCGGCCGGCGCTCCCCGATGGCCATAAATGCGTTGATCCATTTTCTTTCCTTTCCCGAGACAGATAGTTGACACGAATCGTATCAAAGTGTATGATTCCTCCAAGCACGATATGCGGGAGGCGTACCCTATGACTCAACGATTTTCTGAACCCCTGTTTGTAATCAGTGTTGCGGCACGGTTAGTAGAAATGCACCCGCAAACACTGCGCAAGTATGAACGCGAGGGCCTCATCGCGCCCTCTCGCACGTCCGGGAATCTTCGCCTGTACTCCGATCAGGATATCGAACGTTTGCGCCAGGTGAAATACCTGGTGGAAGAACGCAGCATGAACCTCGCTGGCGTACAGATGGCCCTCGATCTCACTCGCGAACTCCTTGCCCTGCGCGACCGGCTGGATACCAACGATCCGCAAACGCGGATCCTGCATCGCGAGTTGAGCAAGATGCTCGGCATGCTCGGTCATATCGACCAGGATGAGATTCGGAAGCAAACCCGCTAGATTCCCGCCTGGCCTCCCCTTTCACCCAATCCGTCCAGGAGAACACCACAATGGCACAAAACCAGAACTACACCGACAAGGCCCGCGAAGCAATCGTCGCTGGCCAACGCATCACCGAGGAAAAAAAGCTTGCCCAGTATGAGCCTGAAACGCTCCTGGCCGCGCTGGTTGAACAAGCGGATGGCATTGTTCCGCAAATCCTGCAACGCCTCCAGCTCGATCCCCGCCAAATCGGCCGGGACGTGGCAGCCCTCGTCGATCGGGCACCCAAGCTGCAGATAAGTTCCGATGCCATTGTCAGCCAGGGATTACGCAAGGCGCTGAACCAGGCCGAAATCGAGGCCCAGGGCTTTGGCGACGAATACATTAGCACCGAGCATCTGTTGCTGGGCATCCTGGGCGTGGAACGATCTCCTGCAGAATCCCTGCTACGTGGCCACGGCGTGGATCGAGAGCGCGTAATGGGCGCCCTTACGGAAATCCGAGGCAATCAGCGCGTGACCGATACCAATCCAGAAGGTAAATACCAGGCCCTTGAAAAATACGGCCGTGATTTGACAGAGGTTGCCCGCAGCGGCAAGCTCGATCCGGTCATTGGTCGTGACGAAGAGATCCGTCGCGTGATCCAGGTGCTGAGCCGGCGCACCAAGAACAATCCGGTTTTGATTGGTGAGCCCGGCGTCGGCAAAACAGCCATCGCCGAAGGGCTGGCGCAACGGATCGTGCGCGGCGATGTGCCCGAGGACCTGAAAGACAAGCGCATTATCTCACTGGATCTCGGCGCCCTTGTCGCGGGTGCCAAATTCCGTGGCGAGTTTGAGGAACGCCTCAAGGCGGTTCTCGCGGAGATCACCGCTGCGGAGGGTGAGATCATCCTCTTCATTGATGAGCTCCATACGGTAGTGGGTGCCGGTGCCGCTGAAGGCTCCATGGATGCCAGCAATATGCTGAAGCCGATGCTGGCCCGCGGTGAACTCCATGCCATTGGCGCCACAACCCTGAACGAATATCGCAAGTACATCGAAAAGGATGCCGCNNCTTCCGTGGAAGACACCATCAGCATCCTGCGTGGCCTGCGCGAGCGCTACGAAGTGCACCACAAGGTGAAAATCCTTGATAGTGCCCTCGTTGCCGCTGCCACCCTGAGCGAGCGGTACATCACCGATCGCTTCCTGCCGGACAAGGCAATTGACCTCGTAGATGAGGCGGCCAGCAAGCTCCGCATGGAGATCACCTCCATGCCGGTGGAACTCGACGAGGCCGAACGCCGAATCATGCAATTGGAAATCGAGCGGGAAGCCCTGCTGAAGGAAACCGACACTGCCAGCCGCGACCGCCTCTCCAATATCGAGCATGAACTGGCCAGCCTGAAAGAGGATCGCGATGCGCTTCGCAGTCGCTGGGATCAGGAACGCCAGGCCATTCACAAGATCTCGGAGTTGCGCGATGCGATGGATCATACGCGCGTCGAAATCGAGGCCGCCCAACGCGCCTTTGATTACAACAAGGCGGCGGAACTGCAGTACGGTCGGCTGAAGGAACTTGAGAACAGCGTTCTCGATGAAGAGCAAAACCTGGCACGGCTGCAATCCAGTGGCAAGATGCTGAAGGAAGAAGTGGATCGGGAAGATATCGCCGAAGTGGTCAGTCGCTGGACCGGTGTGCCGGTGAGCAAACTGGTTGAGGGCGAAATCGAGAAACTACTCAAAATGGAAGACCGCCTGCATCAGCGGGTGGTTGGCCAGGACCAGGCAATTGCGGCCGTCAGTGATGCCATCCGCCGGGCCCGCGCCGGGCTGCAAGATCCAAATCGTCCCCTGGGCAGCTTCATTTTCCTCGGTCCTACGGGCGTAGGTAAAACGGAACTTGCGCGGTCACTCGCCGAATTCATGTTCGACAGCGATCAGGCGATTATTCGCATCGACATGAGTGAGTACATGGAGAAGCACAGCGTTAGCCGACTCATCGGGGCGCCTCCGGGCTACGTCGGATATGACGAAGGTGGTCAGCTCACTGAGGCAGTGCGCCGTCGGCCCTACTCCGTGGTGCTGTTCGACGAGATCGAGAAAGCCCATCC
>DJVD01000200.1 GCA_002440805.1 Chloroflexi bacterium UBA6265 | reverse complement strand
TCCTTACCAAGGACGCGCTCTACCACTGAGCTATGTGGGCCCGAACCACTGCCGCAACGCGGCTGCTTGTTCGGTGGGCAGGGAGGGATTCGAACCCCCGTAGCTCTCGCACCTGGTTTACAGCCAGGCCCTTTTAACCACTCAGGCACCTACCCGAACTTGTGTGCTCTTCCGCGAGAAAGAACCTGGAGCCGGCGATGGGATTCGAACCCGCAACCTGCTGTTTACAAAACAGCTGCTCTGCCGTTGAGCTACGCCGGCGAGTAAGCCATCACCGTGACCGCAACAGAGTATAGGGAGACTTTCGACCGGATGTCAAGCGATTTTTGACCGCCAAACTGACAACCAGTTCCCTCGCTCCGGCAAGTATAAAACACTGCGTCCACACGCGGTGCCCAAATCACCGCAGGTAGGTCGCGCACCACCAGTTGTGTGGCCGCCAGAGCGGAACGACAGGGGTGCCCGTGGACACCCCTGTCATTCCGCTTTCACTATTTCCCGATTACGAACGGGATGGTTGGCATACGCAGTCGTTGTGATCGAGGCTGGCGACACGTGGTTCCGATCGGAGGTTGGTCTGCCATCGGTTACTCACGCGATCGGCGACAGTGCGAATGCTGGCGACGAGATGTGTGGATAAAGGTGATCGGCTAACGCGGGATCGAGTTTCGTTCATGAGTTGGTACTCCGAACTGATAAGTGTCGTGACGATGATGTGATGCATGTGTTTCCTCTTCTCCTTTAAGACACAGGTGTTTTCGCCCGGATGGTCAGTCAATAGCCGGGGCGACAATCTTCGAATGCGGCATATGGGGTATGAACGGGTATTCGATCCCCTAATGCTTCGTGCCCATTCAATCAGGTTCGACCCAGGGCGCTCAAGAGCGAATCATCCCCATCAAGAGTTGTTTCATGATAGACTCCGTTCATAATCCTGATTGAATGATTATCCAGCCTGATCCTATAGAACTCGTGTTCGGCCAATCGACCTATCCCTATATTAGATGGTGATCCGCGGAGGCAATAGAATATTCCTCCAGTATGATCCCACGATTATCCATCATCGCCCCTCGCCTGACCCTGAAAGGAACCTTCGCCATGACTGAGAACCACACAGATCGACTTACGCGGGCACAAGAGGATTTGCAGGTGCTCCTGGCGGAGATCCTTCCCCGGGATGGCAATCTCGATCTCGGCTCCGGGCTGGCGGCTTACCGTCGTGGCGCTGCGTCCGAGCTGGTGCATGGCGAATCCAGCCTTGCGTTTTGCCTAATTGCCCAGGGTGCAAAGGAACTCTTTCTGGGTGATTCGATCTTTGTGTACGACAAGGACAACTACCTGATCACGTCGTTCCAGCTCCCCACAATCAGCCACATTGTTGAGGCCACGCCCGAGAAGCCGTACCTGAGCATCAAACTGGACCTGGATCCGGCGATGGTGAGCTCGGTACTGTTGGCGTCAGCCCAACTGACAATGGCAGCCGAAGACACCGCGGCTTTCAACGTGACCAGGGTCGATGCCGACCTGATGGAGACCGTTGTTCGGCTTGTGCGCGTATCGCAGAATACCGCGGAGGCGCAGTTCCTGATGCCGATGGTGAAGCGAGAGTTGATATTCCGCCTGCTCATGGGCAGCCATGGTGGCAGGCTGAGCCAGATCGCAGGCATGGGCCCGACTTCCCAGCGGATCTCATCGGCGCTGAGGAGTTTGCGCGAGGAGTTTGATCAACCATTACGCATTCCGGAAATTGCCCAGCGGTCCGGCATGAGCGTTTCCAGCTTCCACGATCACTTTAAGCGCGTCACCGGCCTCACGCCGTTGCAGTACCAGAAACACCTGCGGTTGCGGGAGGCGCGACGATTGCTGCTGAGCCAGGATATCGATGTGGCGAACGCAGGATTCCAGGTTGGGTATAACGACGCATCGCATTTCAACCGCGATTACAAGAAGCTGTTCGGCCAATCCCCTATGCGCGATATCGAATCCTTACGCGAGGCAGGTCCGTTAGCGCTATCGGCAAGCTAAACCACCGTTAGCAGGGATCCGGCGCGAATGATGTTCGCGCCGGATCCCTGCTTGCCCTGCGGCACGGCTACGCTTCGTGCCGTATAGCAGTTGTCACCAGGTATGTGGATGGGATTTTGATGGTGCCATCGGTCGCCGCATTCCACTCTGTCGCCAGGTCGGCGAGAGCGCGGAAGAACTCCTTTTGCCTGTCGGCATCCAGGGAGGCGTGGGCGCGCCCGGTTGGACCGTACTTCTCGATGAATATGTGCGCAAATTCGTCCGCAGTCCGGAATCGGAAGACAAAATCATATTCCTCGAAATGGAGATCGGCTTTGTCCCCGAGCATTTCCTGCATTGCCTCGCGGGTGCCCCATCGCACGGGTGGGAAAAGACCCGGCGGAGGTGGAGCAAACGCACTTACGGTTTTCAGCAATGCTCCGATAGATCCGTCCGGCGTCCAGTTGGCCACGGCAATCGTGCCACCGTGTTTGCACACTCTTGCCAGCTCGGATGCTGCCTTCGCCTGGTTGGGGGCAAACATCACACCCACAACTGACGTCACAATGTCAAACGATCCGTCTTCAAACGGCAAGTCCTCGGCGTCGGCGAGTAGGAAGTCGATGTGCAGCTGTTCTGTCTCCGCTCGCAGATGTGCAACATCGAGGAGCGACTGCACATAATCGATTGCAGTCACCTCTGCGCCGCGTCGGGCGGCGGCAATAGCGGCGTTCCCGGAACCAGTGGCAACATCGAGCACCGATTGACCCGCGCTCAGGTCAAGATCCTCGCAGAGGCGTTCGCTCATGTAATGGATCATCGACGCGATTACGGCGTAGTTGCCACTGCCCCACATTGCGCGTTGGCGAGCCTTGATGGTTTCAAAATCGGGTTGCTGCGTTGAGATGGTTGATGCCATAGTGACTCCCTTTCTGCATTGCATACCACCACTACCTGTGGCGGGATGAAATTCAGTATTATGGTAAGCACACATACCTTCCAGTTCAGTTTTTGAACCATCCGAAACGTCGATCATGAGCGGAAGGAACGATTAAAATGCCTGAATACGGATCATTCTGTCCCCTGGCTAAAGCAGCCACCGTACTTTCCCAGCGCTGGACGCTCCTGATTCTGAGGGAGCTCATGTGCGGGACATCGCGCTTCAACGACCTGGAGCGTGGACTTCCAGGTATCTCACGCGCTTTGCTCTCCAAACGTCTTCGCACGCTGGTGGATTGCGGCATTATCACCACGGGCGAAGGCCACGTACGCCCCACTGGCTATTACCTCACCCAACGGGGGATGGAGCTCACTCCCATTGTGTTGGGCATTGGTGAGTGGGGTCAGCGGTGGCTCAACTCCGGCACAATGCCCGACGATATCGATACCGATCTCCTGATGTGGGATATTCATCGCCGCATCGATTTCGAGCGAGTTGGTGAAGGCAGGCTGGTGGTGGAATTCGATTTCCGGGGTCTTTCCCAAAGGTCATATTGGCTGGTCTGTGAAAACGGCACGGCTTCGGTGTGCTTCGATCCACCGGGCTTCGAGAACGACCTGATGGTAGATGCAGACACCCTGACATTGCACGACGTGTGGCTGGGGCGTGCCGACCTGATGATGGCGATGAAGCGGGATTCGATTCGCGTGCACGGGCCTTCAGCGCTGGGCCGCAAATTCGTTCAATCCCTTCAGTACAGCCTGTTTGCGCACGTCCCATTCAACGGTAACGATCCGGGCACTCTTCCAGCTGCGCCGCAGCCCGGGGAGGATGGCAACAGCCCCACGAGAAAGGATGCGACCGCATCGGCCTGGTGATGCGGTCGCATATGTTTCTCGCGAAATTCAGATCAGGTGTGCCGAGTCATGGATTTCAGGTGCACGTGTTTCGGATCGGGCGATCAGTTAACGCCCGATCCTCATGACCATCAGTTCTTCACACGCACGTGCTGACGACGTATACCGATAGCTGTGGCCGCGAATGCAAACGTGAGGAAAGTTGCGCCCATCAGCCAAACCGAAGGGGAATCGATCCCGGTGCCTGCACCGGTGTTGGGAAGCCCGGTGGGGACCTCAGTTGGGGCCGGAGTTGATGGCAGGTTGATGAACAACGCCCCTGCAAACTCGGTCACAACCTGGGTACTAATCGGGTTCTCACGCGGAGCAACCGAACCCGCGAGGGTTGAGGTATCCAGTGTTACCACCACGTTGGCTTCATTCGGGGCTTGCAGCTTGCATATGCCCGTTGCGTCGGTGGTGCAGGACCCGACGGCGGTTCCGTCCTGAAGCGCTACATTGGCAACGGCTCCAACATCCGGCGTGCAGGTATCGGGGATGTTTCCTGCCGCCAAACTCACCTGCCCTGGGTCGGATGTGCAGGAGAAGCTGCCAACGGTGAAGTCAATTGCGGCTGGCGCGTCTTGCGCAGACGCTCCCGAAACGAATAACAGCGGCACTATAACGAACATTACGGCGAGACGTCGAGCAATCCGTGAGTGTCGGGAATTCATAACCGCACCTCCAGATCAGGAACCACGTTGCCTGGCAAGGTTGTCAGGAGTAGGTCGATTGTATCAACTGCGAAACGCCAGCGAAAGTGGGCTGCGCAAAGATCCTGAGGTACGAGTATTCGTGAACTGGAGATATCAAAAGGGTGACAATGGCCTCATGCCCGGTTTGCAGCGGAGGTACAAGCCCACGATCGACCGGTCCCTAGCGGTCCATTAAGGCGAATATCCCCCATCCCAGATATTCCCGCTGGTATTTCGTGTGTTCGAGTGGAGAAGTACGAAGTTCCTCCCTGAACATCGGGGTCAAATCGTCGTTCGGGTTGGCATCGATGACCATGCGGATGTTTCGCCACTGGGCGGCAACGTACCGATCCCAGCTATCCTGGTCGGCCAGCATCATCTCAACGACATCGCACCCGACTGATTGCATCTGCCCGATCAATTCGGGTAACGACAGCCAGTCCGATTCAAACTCAGCGCCGCAAGCCCGAATCGCATTGGCGTCGGGCGGTGGCTGGCGCCAATAGGGGTGACCAACGAGCATAATGCCGCCTGGCTTAATGCTCTTTCGCAGCAAGTCAATAGTGCCCGGCACACCGT
Source organism: Chloroflexi bacterium UBA6265 (assembly GCA_002440805.1). Taxonomy (GTDB): domain Bacteria; phylum Chloroflexota; class Chloroflexia; order Thermomicrobiales; family UBA6265; genus UBA6265. The sequence goes on along the minus strand of DJVD01000200.1, from coordinate 399 downwards.
CACCAATCCAGGTCGCGCCGATGCAGGCGGCGATATCAACTGGTTCATGCGAGACAAAACCCGCAGCATCCGCATGAATGAATGTCACGCGGTGAGCCACGGCAAGCTCGGCAGCGCGCGCGTTCGCGGCAGAAAGAAAGACGGTGGAAAGGTCGATTCCGGTGCCGACTACAGCAAAATCACGGGCCCACGTACACAGAATCTCCCCTTTGCCGCAGGCGAGATCCAGCATCCGCGTGCCGGCCGGAAGAAAGAGCGCTTCACCCAGTTGATGCAGTTTCTCCGTCGTCAGGGGATTGATAATCCGGTGGCTGGATTCGCGAATCGTGTGGTGGCGTGGCAGATCCTGCACGGTTCCATCCTCTCCACGTTGATTACGAAATCAGGTATCGATACATG
>DJVD01000176.1 GCA_002440805.1 Chloroflexi bacterium UBA6265 | reverse complement strand
TCTGGTCCCAAAACCACAAGATTCAGCAATGGCTGGCTGTTGAAATCGCCGTTTGCGAAGCATGGGCCCGACGGGGAAGGATACCAGCTGATGCGATGGAAGCGATTCGTGGCGCCACCTGTTCACTGGAACGGATGTTGGAGATCGAGCGTGAAACCGATCACGACGTCATCGCGTTTCTGAGAGCCACCGGAGAAACAGTGGGTGAAGCCTCCCGTTTCATTCACCTCGGACTGACGTCTTCTGACGTTGTCGACACCGGAATGGCGATGCAGGCGCGCGATGCTGCTGACCTGCTGCTTGATGGCCTCGATCACCTGATTAAGGTTGTTGGTGCCAAAGCGGTTGAACACAAAGACACAATCACTATCGGTCGTTCGCACGGCATGCAGGCCGAACCCACCACATTTGGCCTCAAACTTGCCGTTTGGTACGACGAACTTCGTCGCCACCGTGATCGCCTGGTGATGGCACGAGAGCACATTGCGGTGGGCCAGATTTCTGGGGCGGTTGGCACACATGCGCACGTTTCACTGGAACTGGAAGACGAGGTCTGCAATGATCTCAATCTTGGGGTGGAGCTTGTCAGCACACAGGTCATCCAGCGAGATCGCCATGCTTTCTTCCTCTCGGTGTTGGCTGGCATAGCCGCCACCATGGAAAAGATGACGGTAGAAGTGCGACACCTGCAGCGCAGCGAGGTTGCCGAAGCCGAGGAAAGCTTCGGTGAGGGTAACCAGGGCAGCTCGGCCATGCCGCACAAGCGCAATCCCCACGAATCGGAACGGATTGCTGGTCTTGCCCGCATTGTGCGGAGCTATGCCCAGGTCGGGTATGAGAATGTACCTCTCTGGCATGAGCGCGACATTTCCCACAGCTCTGCCGAGCGCGTGATCTTTCCGGATGCGTGCATTGTGCTTGATTTCATGCTGCACGAAACCGCCGAGATTATCGAAGGGCTGGTCGTGTATCCAGAGAAAATGCTCGCCAACCTCAATATGAGCGGGGGACTGATCTTCAGCCAGCGCATTTTGTTGGCACTTGTTGATGGGGGACTGGACCGACAGGATGCCTACAAACTCGTGCAGGGCCACGCCCATGCCAAGGATGAGCGTTCATTCCGCCAGCGGATCGAGAGCGATCCCGAAGTGAAGGCACGAGTTTCGGCAGGGGAGATCGAGAAAGCGTTCGATCCGTGGGATCAACTCCACAATGTGGATGCCACCTTCGCCCGTGTGGGATTGCTTGCCACATGATGCTGCAAAATTACCCTCTGGTCCGCCAGGGCAAAGTGCGTGATATCTATGATGCCGGCGAGCACCTGATACTGGTCGCCACCGATCGACTCTCGGCATTCGACGTCATCCTGCCGACCGAGATTCCCGGCAAGGGAGAAATCCTTACCCAACTTTCCATTCTCTGGTTCGATCTTACCCGTGACCTGTTGCCAAATCATCTTGTCAGTACCGATGTATCAACGCTAAACCTCAGCACCGAAGAAGGCGACTGGTTGCGGGACCGAACCATGATTGTCCACAAGGCCGATCGTATCGATATCGAATGCGTTGTCCGCGGGTATCTCGCTGGCAGCGGCTACAAGGAGTACGCGCAGAGTGGCACGCTCGCGGGTGAGTCGCTTCCCGCTGGTCTCCAACGCGCTGATAGATTGCCATCTCCGGCGTTCACGCCTGCGGTAAAGAACGACGAAGGTCACGACGAGAACATCAGCCGCCAACAGCTGGCTGAGATCGTGGGTCCCGACCTCGCCCTCCAACTGGAACAGAAGAGCCTCGAAATCTACCAGTTCGCCAGCGCTTTGGCTGCCAAAGCCGGCATTATCCTTGCCGACACGAAATTTGAGTTCGGCTTCATCAATGGACAACTCTCGCTGATCGACGAGGTGCTTACACCTGACAGCTCACGGTATTGGGAGGCCGCCAGCGTGATCCCTGGTGAGGAACCTGCCAGCTTCGACAAACAGATCGTCCGCAATTGGCTTGAAACACTGGATTGGGACAAGACTGCACCGGGCCCTCAAATCCCGGATGAAATCGTGGAGCGCACGTTACTGCGCTATAAAGAAGTTTATGATCGACTCTCCAACGTAGCGAAAGGAACCAACGCGTGAAGAATTTCCTGGTCGAGGCGGAAATCATGCCCAAGCGCGGCGTGAATGATCCCCAGGGTGAAGCCGTGCTTTCCGGCCTGCGGTTACTCGGATTCGAGGCAGCCAGTAAGGTGCGAGTCGGTAAACTCATCCGATTCCAGGTTGCTGCCGAAACCTCCGACGAGGCGCGGGCCGATGCCACCAGCATGTGCGAGAAACTGCTGGCAAATCCTGTGATTGAAGAGTTCGAGCTGGAAGTGAGTGAGGCCTAACCATGCATGTTGGCGTTGTCTCATTCCCGGGTAGCAATGGCGATCATGATGCGCTGGCAAACCTGGAAGCTGATCTTGGCGTAACTGTGCGCCGGGTGGATTATCGGGAAACCACGCTGGTTGGCCTGGACGCGGTGGTCCTTCCGGGAGGGTTTAGTTACGGCGATGCACTGCGGTGCGGCGCCATCGCCCGGTTTGCCCCGATAATGACCGAATTGCAGAAAGCAGCGGCAGAAGGGATGCCCATTCTGGGAATCTGCAATGGTTTCCAGGTGTTGTGCGAGGCCCACCTGTTGCCAGGGGTGCTGCTCCGGAACAAGACCTTGAACTTCCATTGCTACTGGGAGCACATTCGTTTCGAGAACGTCCACACCGCGTGGACCAATAACCTCGAAGTTGGCCAGGTACTGCGGTTGCCGATCGCGCACGGCGAAGGCGCCTATTTCATTGATCCCGATGGTCTTGCCCGCATTGAGTCCAATGGCCAGGTGGTCGCTCGCTACTCCGATCCGGAAGGTCATGTTACCGATGCGGCCAATGGCGCAATCAATGCCATCGCCTCCGTGTGCAACGAGCAGGGCAACGTTGTCGGATTGATGCCGCATCCGGAACGCGCGACAAATGATCTCATTGGCGGCTCCGACGGCCTGCTGATGCTCCAATCGCTTCTCAATACTGGCACTCCCGCCCCTTAACGAAAGGTTCTCATATCCATGACCCAGGAACGCTATGACGCCATGTTCGCCCGCATGCAGAAGCTCACCGATCTTATCGGCGCTTCTTCCTTGCTCGGTTGGGACATGCATACCCACATGCCGCCCAAGGGGGCACCAGTACGAGCCGAACGCATGGGCACACTCTCGGCGACGATCCATGAACTGCTGACCTCTGCCGAGACCGGCAAGTTGATCGACGGCGCAGAGGACTATGCCCGCGCCCAGGGAGAAGACAGCTTCGAGTTGGCGGTGTGGGAGGATGCGCGCCGGGAATTCGATAAGGCCACGCTCATTCCGACCGAGCTGGCCACGGAACTCGCCCGTGCCCACTCACTCGGCAATACCGCCTGGATGGAAGCCCGCGCCAATAACGACTACGAAGCGTTTAAGCCATTCCTGAAGCACAACTACGAACTGGCCCAGCAGGTGATCGACCTCACCCGAAGCTACTACCCGCACGCTGAGGAGGATTACGATATCCTGCTCGACGATTACGAACGGGGAATGAAAACCAGCGAAATCGCGGCCGTGTTCGACGCCTTCAAGGAAGGGGCTCGTCCATTGGTCGAAAAGATCGCGGCTGCGGCAAACGACGATCGCGACAAGGCAATTTTTGGTCACTTCCCCGAGGCCGACCAGAAAACGCTCGTGACCGAGGTGGTGAAGGCAGTGGGTTTCACCGATGATGCGTGGGATCTCACAGTCACCACCCATCCGTTTGCCAGCTCCATGGCGATCAACGATATCCGCATCACGACCAAATACGAAGAGGATTTCTTCAATCCCAGCTTCTTCGGTACGCTGC
>DJVD01000195.1 GCA_002440805.1 Chloroflexi bacterium UBA6265 | reverse complement strand
GCATCAAGCATTACCGTCGGATCGCTACACGCTACGACCAGCTCGCCTGCAGCTACATGGCATGCTTGCGAATCGTTTGTGCAGTGATTTCATACGCTATATGTGAACAGAGCCTAGTCCAGTAAACTGCGAGTCAGCCTGTCGCGTAATCTCACCCATATGCTCCGAGATCGCATGAGCTGGTTAATCAAGGCATCGCGCTCGGCTAGCAAGTCGTGATAGAGGCGCAGAACGTTGTTATATTCGCCCGACAAAGCCTGCAGTTCGACCACCTGCCGATTGACCACGGATTCCATGCCAGCGAGCCGGGCTCGTATCGCAGAGACGAAATCGTCCGTGGGCACTGGGCTATCCAAGGGAACGATATCGTAAATCTCGTTGCCATAAAACGAAACGTCAGGGATGGTTTCCACCGCGCCCGTCCGATAGTCCAGACGAATTAAGGCAGATGGATTAGGTTCATGACCGCTATCCAATTGAACTTTCTGGCTGCGGGAGACCTTGCGGTCGGCGCTGATCCCCACGAACAACGTTTCCCCGCGAAATGCAATGCCACGAGGATACCCTCCCACGGACACCGACTGCCTAAGTGTCCAACCACCTGCCGCCGAGCGTTCATGGAGGTAAACCCGTCCAGCCTTCGATTCGGCGAAAGCAAGGGTATCTCCCGCAACAACCGGCGAATGGGGCTGACTCAGCCCGTCATGCAGGATGTGATAATTGTCCAGGTAAAAAACCCGGCCCGCGGCGCCCCATCGACCCTCGGCGGTTTTTTCACCAAAACAGGAGGCGATTAATCGGCCATCGCAGTCAATCGTCAGACCATTCAGGTGAACCTGATCGTGGTCCGGACTAGTTCCAGGATACGTCCAAAATACTTCCTCCCCAGTTAACTCATCGTGCATCAACGCGATGCGATAGATCTGATTGGTACCCGTGCTGACGACATACGCGAATTCTTCATGCCACACGAGGGAATGCGCATCCCGGCAGGATCGCAACTCCAGAGTGGAGAGCAGCTGGTTTTCCCTGAGATCCCACAATACCATCCAAGGCTGTTCCGACTGGGTCACAAGCACAAGCCGATCGCCACGGATAGCTAGGCCGCAAACACCCGCCAGACGTTCCCGAACAGCATCCGGCCACCGCGCAATATCGAGCCAACGAATTCGACCGCTTGCAGGATCAATGAAACAGAGCGAACATTCTGGTGAGGTTACTTGGTTGCAGAATGACAGCAGGAGGGCGTTTTGCGGATCGGACAATACGCCGGTGAAGATCACGGAACTCGCTTCAGTGGGGCTCATAACCCATCCTTTTCATGAGCGGGCCGCAAATATCATTGATGACATCGATATCTTGGCGACTCAGCCGTTCAAGACTGCTCGCATTCAGATCCGTAAGCCCGGAGGTACTGCCCTCAACGCTATGGGCTTCGACCGTCGTCGTTGATTGAAGCAGATGCCCGCCTTCAAGACCTAGAAAGGCTTCAATCTGCCCCAGGCAGCCGGCCGGCTTCGTTACTAGGTCTTCGTAGCGAATCATCAGAACACACTCCAAGCTCGCCATGTCGTCCAACAGACATGAATTGGCATCTAGCCAATGCCTTGCCGCCTGCTCTACCGCATATTGCTTGCGACGACGTATCCCCTCACAAACCGCGTAGGGATGGCGGGTAATGACAAGAAACCGGCTCGGCTGGAAATGCTGCTGCAACCAGCGACTGCGTATGGCATTAGGCGGGCTTTTTTCGAGGAGAATCCCAGGCCGATCGGGGTAATACATCAGCCAATCACGTTTGGCCTGAACAGCTGGAGCAATGTCGTCCTCCTCTGTCCAGCGGAACAGATCCATTCGCGCCGTCCAGAGTCGTTCAACGCCCAGTTTGTCGGGCCGGGGAAAGGCATCCGTTAGCAATTGGCCCTCGGCCGGCAGCGAGCGGATACCCGGATGCGCCTCCAGTAGTTTAGTGATAAGGGTCGTGCCCGAGTTATTTACCCCCAGCACAAACAACCAGAAATCACCATCTCGGCATAACTCGCCGTCGAGCAATCTGGACGTCTGCTCCAGCTTGCGGGTGCGGTAACGTTGCAACAGTTGGCGAGGACTCATCATGGCTCGATCGCACTGGGTGTCGTTGGAGTGACCTCTGCGACGAATCCAAAATCCACTATGCCGAAGGAGTGGGAATCGCGCTCTGATTCGACCCGAAACACAATGGCATCGAGAATGCGGTGCAATGACTCGAAGTGGTCCGACACGCCGCAATTGATGAAGTAGGTTCCGGCATCTAGGTTGCAGCTGAATTCCAGCACTACGCGTACCGTTTCACCGGCGCGGGTTGGCACCCCATCGCTGCATAATTCCGGGAAAGTGCCACCGCCCAGCTCCACCCCATTGAGGGTTTTGATCAGGCATCGAAACCGGACTGCGGGCACATCGCGTTCGAACGTGACCTCGTAGCAGACTCGGTAACGTTCGCCGCGCTGCAATTGGTTGACATGGCGCCCATCGGTATCGAGGATATTCGTATTAGATATTCGTGCGCCCTTAGTTTCGTACACCACCATGCTTTTTGATACTAAGCTCGGATCGTAGCCGGGATGAGCATCGGCCTCACTCGACGGCTCGTCAGTAGC
>DJVD01000006.1 GCA_002440805.1 Chloroflexi bacterium UBA6265 | reverse complement strand
GTTTCAGGGCTGGAGATCCAGCCGTTCCCAGCCAGGTTGGTCTGCAATCGCTTCCGCCACCAGGCCACGATGACACGCCGCCGCGGTGCGTTCCACGCAGAAAAGCAGCGGTCGCTGAACTGAATCCCCGAGCGAGGTGATGAACGCGTCGGCATCGAACTCATGCAGCACGGTGGAGGTGAACTCCGCGATGAACTCCGGGGAAAGCGCTTCTCGATCGTGGCGAGCGATGCCCCGTTGCCTGTCCAGTTCACCCTCGCGCTTTATCGCCGTTTCGGGAGCAGCAAGGTCGATCCTGTGCACATACGGGATGTCGTAGCCGGCCAGCAAATCCTGAAGACGTTGACTGTTAGCGAAGGCGTACTCGCTCCCGCGAACCCCGCGCCTGCGGCGGATGTCCACAAACACGTCGGGCTGGGCCGCGCGCACCGCAGCCGCAAACGCCTCTGGCGTGAACCCATAGACACCGCATGTGATCACACAGCCAGCCATCTATCTCCCCGTATTCGAGACAATGCGATTCAGGGTTTCGGTAGAGATATTCCGGCCGGTGAGGAGACCCACCACAGGCGTCTCCAGCCGAATGTGCTGCATGGCGGCAAACGATGCGGCGGCCGCACCTTCGGCCGTGAGATCGTGATCGCGATAGAGCTTGCGGATGGCGGCGGTAATCTCGGTTTCATCGACCGTCATGAACGTTGGCCGGAATTTCGCGAGGATATCAACCGTGATTGAGCCGGGTTCGAGGTTACCTGCCAGGCCATCGGCCAGCGTGTCGCCCACCTCCACGTCCACTACATGGCCAACTGCGACCGATGCCGATACTGCCTGTGATGCCGATGCTTCCACGCCGATGACCGAAATGGTGCGATCCTTCACCGCAGCCGCCCGCATCGCCACGCCACTGATAAGCCCGCCACCGCCTACCGGCACCACGATCGTGAAATCGCCTTCTATCTGGCTCACCAATTCATCGACAATCGTGCCTTGCCCGGCGATGACGTGTGGATCGTTATAGGGTGAGATATAGATGAGACCCTCGCTGGCCAGTTGGAGCGCGTGGGCTTCGGCGTCCTCGAAGCTCTCGCCCACGGCCAGCACATTAGCGCCCATATCGTGGAGGATATCGAGCTTGCGTGGGGAGGCCGTTGCCGGCACCACAATTGTCGCGTGATGTCCCAGGTTCGCGGCCGCCCACGCCACACCAATCGCGTGGTTGCCGGCGCTGGCCGTGACCAGTCGGGTTCCCTTTGGTAACCGGCTCAGCGCAGCCACCGCACCGCGCACCTTAAATGCCCCGCTCGGCTGCTGCGATTCAAGCTTCAGCCAGCGATTGCCGGGCAGCGGGAGCAGCGGTGTTGGCCGCAAATGATGCCGAACGGCCACACGGGCCCGATCGAAATCGCGTTCGGTTGGCAGGTTTACCTTACGCATCCAGTGCCTCCTGGTTCGGCATACACGCCGTGCGTTCATCTTCTCACATGGGGTGATGTTTCATGCACGGGTCCAGGGCCGATCGACAGCGCCATTGACATTTTTCGGGCACTCCGGCATAAAGTGGGAACGCATCCACACAACGGTTTTGGGGGCAGAATCCGGAGTGCTAACGTTGACGACTTCTGGCCCACACAGGCGGCTACCCGTTATCGGGTTTCTTGCCGGAACCGGAATATCCCAGCTGGGCAATACCATGGCGATGATCGCCATCCCCTGGTTCGTGCTGGATACCACTGGTAGCGCCAGCCGAACCGGTTTTGCCGGTGTTGCTACTGCCCTGCCCATGGCGCTGAGCGCGGTGATCGGTGGGCCACTTATTGATCGCCTGGGTGGTCGCCGTATGAGCATCATTTCGGATGTCGTCTCGGCCGTGGCCATCGCCGCGATCCCGGCACTGTATTACCTCAATGCGCTCAACTACCCGCTCATCCTCATCCTGATTTTCCTTGGTGCCATGCTGGATATCCCCGGGGTTACTGCCCGTCGCATGCTTCTGCCCGGCTTCCAGAAACAGGCCGGCTTGCGATCGGAACAAATGAATACCTCGTTCGAAGTTCTCGGCCATATCGCCGGCATGCTTGGGCCCGTTGTCGCCGGAGTGCTCATTGCCTGGCAGGGCCCGGTGAACCTGCTCTGGATTACCACCTTCGGTTTTCTGGTTTCGGCCGCTGGAGTGCTCTTCCTGGCGCCATCGGCGGAGGTTGCTACGGACCACCGACCGCGTCAGCCCTACATCGAAGCGATTCGGGAGGGGTTCGCATTCATCGCCACTACCCGCGTTTTGCTGGCAATGGCGATCATGTTCGGTGCCTCCAACTTCATCTCGAACGGGTTCTTTGCCGTTGGCCTGCCAGTGTTCGTCTATGAAACGTGGGGCACAGCATCCCGGTTGGGCCTGATGTTCAGCGCCATTGGTGTTGGTTCTCTCAGCGGCGCGCTGTTGTACGGAGCAGTGGGGCACCGTGTGCGCCAGTACCGGCGCCAAATCCTCGTGGTCGGATTTTGCACGCAACCGATCTGGTTTGCCGCTTTCCTCTGGAGCGATTCGTTGCCGGTACTACTTGGAGCGATTTTCCTGATGGGGTTCTGCGCGGGTCCGGCCAACCCAATGGCAGTGACCGTGCGATTCGAACACATCCCCAAGGCGCTGCATGGCCGTGTATTCGCCACGTTCTCGGCGATCACGGCCACGATTACGCCGCTAGGGATCGGTGCCAGCGGCCTCATCATCGAACGGTTCGGTGTTCACACCGGTATCGCCACCATCGTGGTTGGCTACCTGGTGTTTGCCCTTGTGCTGCCGTTCGTGACGGCGTTCGCCGATATGAACAGGCCCGGTCCCTATGCCGACGAGGCNNGTGGCGTTGATCGGATCGAGCACCAGTTGCACGTGGGCAATGCCCATTTCGGCGAACCGGTGCAAATCGTTGGCCAGTACCTGCGGATCTGTGCCATCCAGCACCGGCGGCGCACCGTATTCCGAAAGTCGACCCCGTGCACCTGGCATGCCGACCAGCGGCGCCACGGTTTTTACCAGCGTGGCGGGGTCGCGCCCGACCTGCTCGCACACCGCATCCACGCGATCGAGCAGCGCTGCCAGTCCTTCGAATGTGCCCTGGTAATCCTGGCTCCAGGCATTCCACCACTGCGCCGTCGGCATGGTGAGTTCCAGCATTTTCTGGCCAAACGAGCCGATCATGATCGGTGGGCCTCCCGGCTGCACCGGTTTCGGGAAGAGGAGGGCATTCTCGATTGTGTAGAACTTGCCGTCCAGGTTCGATTCACCGGTGGTTAGAAGCTCCCGAATCACCTGGTAAGCCTCAGCAAAGCGGCTGAAGCGATGATCGAACGGGATACCGAAGCCGCGATACTCCGGCTCGTGCCAGCCAGCGCCCAACCCAAGAACGAAACGGCCGTTGCTGATCTGGTCGACGGTGGCCGCCATTTTGGCGATCATCGGCGGCGTATGGAACAGGGCACTCGCTACCAGGTGCCCCAGTTGCACGCGTTGGGTAATGGCGGCAAGTGCCGAAAGCGTGGTCCACGATTCAAACGGACCTCGCGGGGCCTGTGCAGGATCGGCATAGCGGTACATCAGATGGTCGCCCAGCCAGAGTGAATCGAGGCCGATATCCTCGCCGATCATCGCCATCTCGGCATATTCCGGCCAGGTGCAGGCGTATTCCACTTCCGGAAGTTGAACGCCGATCTTGAGGGGACGTGTCATGGGGTGCTCCGGTAGTTAGTTGGCGAGGGTTCGCAGGGCCCGGGTGGCCCAGGCAGTGACTTCTTCATTGAGTTGGATGGTAGCGAAATCGGTGTCCCGCAGCCAGCGCATTGGTGGGAGTACCTCGGGCAATGTATCCATGGATGCCCCAATTACCCGGGCAAAATAGATCAGGTCGATGTGCTGGTGGTCGGCGGCGATGGTTTCAAGCTGAATGCCTTCCGGTCGCACCAGCTGGAGCGGCATGTTGGTGCCCTGCAATTCCACACCGCGTTCGCCGACCAACTCGATCTCGATCCCTGCTTCTTCATGCACCTCGCGCACGGCGGCGGTATCG
>DJVD01000183.1:2032-3091 GCA_002440805.1 Chloroflexi bacterium UBA6265 | reverse complement strand
CGTTCATCTGGCCGAACACCATCACCATGTGCGGCAGCACGCCCGCTGCTTTCATCTCGCGGTAGAGTTCCTCGCCTTCGCGGCAGCGCTCACCGATGCCGCAAAAAATGCTCACGCCTTCCTGTTGCCCGACCATGTTGTGGATTATCTCGGTGAGCAACACCGTCTTGCCGACGCCCGCCCCGCCGAACAGGCCTGCCTTGCCGCCACGTTCCAGCGGCATCAGCACATCGATAAGCTTGATTCCCGTCTCGAAGATCTCGGATTGGGTAGAGCGTCGTGCCAGCGGCGGCGGGGCCCGATGGACGGTGCGCCACTGGATATCCGTCGGTGCCGTCTGGCGGTCGATGGCGCTTCCGAACACATCGAACATTCGCGAGAGAATTTCATTGCCTACCGGCGCCTTCAACGGTCCGCCCGTGGAATCCACCGCCATGCCACGGGCGAGGCCCTGGGTGGGGGTCAGTGCAATGCCTCGCACGCGGTGCGCGTCGAGTTGCGCCAAAACCTCGATGGCGATCTCTCCCGCCATCGCGTGCAGCAAGGTGTGGATGGGTGGCAACTGTGTATCGAAACGGATATCCACGACGCTGCCGCGCACCGCGACGACCACACCGCAATTCGCTAAACGGGCCTTATGTGGCATTTCTCTGTTCGGTTTCATAAAACCATGCCTTATCTTCCTCCAACGAATTGGCGATCTCCAACGTTGTTGATGTTTCGTCGGGGACTCAAGGTGGTGTCGCTCATGTCTTTTTCATTATGGATTTGATTCTTTCGCCTGTTTCTCGGCGGCGGTTGCGGAAGTACCCGGCAAGAGATTCTCCTCTTCCTTCAGCGGTTGTGCCTGCCGTGCCTGTTCCTCGATGACGGTGGCCTCGCTGTATAAACCGGCTTCCGCTTTCGTGGACACCACATCGAGTTCCTCATGCCGCGCTTCAGCGGAGAATCGTTTCCCCTGTGCTGCAGCGTGCGCCTCTGCCGGTTCCCCATCGAGCATGGTGATGGGGATACCTTGCGGGAAGACCACCTCCCTGGCCTCGTCGGGCATCGAGATGC
>DJVD01000183.1:0-2023 GCA_002440805.1 Chloroflexi bacterium UBA6265 | reverse complement strand
GATTGTCCGCCAACACTGCGGGTTCGGGATCACTCAGAACGGCCGGGTGGTTCGCCAAGACCTCTCGTGCAATCTCCTGAGCCTCGTTGATCGCATCGTCGTAGCCGATACCGACGATAAATTCCTCGCGCCGGTTGGCATTGGTAGTGAAATTACTGAGGATGGCCTTGTAAACGTTGGCGTTCGGGATCTGCACGTGATTTCCATCGAGGGTCATCAAGATCGTGGTGCGCATGTTCAATTGCTGCACGTAGCCGGTCACGCCGGAAATCTCAACCAGGTCGCCGGTTTCAAACGGGGGCTGCGTGCTGAGGAAGATGCTCGCCAGGAAATTCTCGGTGATGTCCCGGAATGCGATACCAATGATCAGGCCGACCAGACCGGTGCCGCCGACCAGCGTCAAAGCCAGTTGCGTCAAGCCGGATACTCTCAAAATGAGATAGACGCCACAGATGAGAACGAGTCCGCCCACCGTACGCGCGATCACATTTTGCAGGAGTTTGGTCCGAACCCGTGGGCGCAGCAGCGCTTGGACGCCGCGAATTGTCAGTAGGGAACTGCCAACCGACAGAGCCAGAATGAGCAGAGCAAAAACAAGCAAAGGCAGCGCGCGGATGAAGTCGCGCTGTAATAGCATTACGCCACCCCAGGCTTGGCGGAAATCCCATACCGATTGCTGGGTCACCTGCAACCGGTTGGCCACGGCGACAACGTCCTGCGTATTGTGTGCCAGATCGCCGGCCCACTTTTTCAGCTCATCGGACTCCACCTTGCCATTGAGAAAGACGACGCCCTCCTCGACCCGGACTTGTGGGTCGGTGAACCAGTTGGTGGCATGAAGGATACTCTGNNACCAGTCGGTGGCATCCAGAACACGCTGGAGTCTCATGCGGATCTCTTCATCGTGCGCGACGGGTTTTACGTCCACCTTTGCGGGTGCCAAGGAGAGCTCTTGTTTGGCGGGTGCGGTTAGCTTCTGCGCTTCGCCGGCCTTACCGACGGGTTCCTGCGCCACGACCGTCAATGGCAGCACGCAGCACACAGAACCGAGCAACACTGCCCTCAGAAACAGCTTATGACAACTGCGAGACAATCGTTGCGCGGGAACACTCTCGCTCGGAGCCGCTGGATCGCGGTTCCTGCTTCGGTACTTGCCGACCAAGCTTTCGATAAAAGTGCCGAGATCGAACTGCATCGCAGACAACCACTGACAGGTAAATTCCGCCGCGCCACAAAAAAGCTGTGCCTTCCCGCCTTGCACTGTAACGACCACACCGCAATTCGCTAACCGGGCTTTGCGTGGCATTTCTCTGTTCGGCTTCATAACGCTATAACGCTATGCCCGCTCTTCCCCAGCGTTCAAAGCAAGCTGGGCCTCGAGCGCTTCGCGTACGTGAATCATCCGCCTTTTGATCTGCGCGCGATCATGTGTGGACGCGATACTACGATCGGCCAACCCGGCGATCCGCTGCACCTGTTCCTTGAGTGCCCGTCTGTGACACGGGCTGACCGTCAGGCTGGCGATCGTCTCGATGGCGCCGAGTATACGTTCCATGATGGAGACATTGCCTTCGGCGCTACGCCGAATCTGGTCGAACGATTCCGCCAGCAGGCCTTCAAAGGTCGGAACGATAGAGATCACACGTAGCGCTTCGCCATCGTAGCGGTGCGATGGCGGGAATTGCCGACAGGCCAACCGAGTCAGAATCGCTGCCAGATAATCCACGCACATCACGGCCGTCGAGGTGTCATTGATACCGGGCGAAAGTGCCTTCAATGCCATATCCACGATCTGTCTGATGCCGAAAGAAGGATCCTGTTCCGCCGTGCGATGGCGGCTGATGCTGTAAGCCTTGTTCAGGGCAGCAATCATCTCCTGATCCGGCGGGTACGTCAGGGCGAGCGATGCCAACGCAGTATTCTGCACAACGAATGCGCCGACACCGCGTTCCATCCGCACGATGGTCTTGCTGTCCCGCGCCAGGCGCAGCAACACATCATTATCCACGCTCTGTATATAGCC
>DJVD01000068.1 GCA_002440805.1 Chloroflexi bacterium UBA6265 | reverse complement strand
GGCAGGAATGCAGCCCCGGTTGGTTGACACGGTACACCGGGAACGATTAAGTTACTGCCAATCAGACAACTCGAGAAGAACCTGTGCGGGCAATGCAGCCGAGCCAGCGTTTCGGTCCAAGGGTGGTTACCAACTCAGGTCTGAAAACGTACCGATCGTCCAGGCGCCGCGCCTGGAACAGGCATGCTGTATGCCGCGTTCACAGTATCGCTTCGGGCAGCGCCCGAATACGGAGGTAACGGAGATGGTCGATTCCCGGATTGAGAACCTGTTGTCCGATTTCCGCGCGGGCAACATAGATCGGCGCAGTTTTATCATGCGCGCCATGGCGCTTGGCCTTTCTGCCAGTGCAATTGGTAGTTACTCACGTGCCGCTGCGCAGGATGCATCGCCAGAAGCATCTCCAGCCGGTGCATTGGGCCCAGATACTGTGGGCATGGTGGATGTAGAGCACATCACCACCACTGACAAGGGCGTGATCAAGCTGTACAGCTCATGGCCAATGTCTGCTGCGTACGAGCAAATCGGTGGCGATAGCTCCGAATCCGTGAAGCTTGCGATCGAACTCTGGGGCGGCGCTGCCGGTGGCTATGCCATCGAGTACGAAGCACTCGATGACGGTATCGCAGCCAACAACGGTAGCTGGGACGGCGTTCTGGAAGCCGAGAACGCTTCCAAGGCCATTAACGATGAAGACTGCATGGTCTACATCGGCACCTACAACTCCGGTGCCGCGTTGGTATCGATTCCGCTCACCAATGAAGCCGGCCTGGCCATGATCAGCCCGGCCAACACCGCCATTCAGCTCACCAAGGAAAACGAGCTGAATGACGAGGGTTACCCGGATGTGCTGTATCCGACCGGCAAGCGCAACTACATGCGCGTGATCCCGGCAGATGACCTCCAGGGTTCCGCCGGTGCCAACTTTGCCGTCAACACACTCGGCAAGTCCCGGGCATTCGTGCTCCATGACAACCAGACCTACGGCAAGGGCCTTGGTGATGTCTTCCAGACAACGTTCGCCGAACTCGGTGGCGAAGTGCTGGGCTTCGAGGCCTACGACGCCAACGCACCTGAGTACCAGGCGTTGATGAGTCGCATCGCCAGCATGGGTCCGGATATCGTGTATTGCGGTGCGATTGTGAGCCTGAACACCTCCAAGTTGCTGCAGGATATGCGCGAGGTAATGTCGGTCGATGAAGTCACCTTCCTCGGACCGGATGGCCTCATCAACCAGGAATTTGTTGATGGTGCCGGTGAGGCAGCCGAGGGCGCACTGCTGACCTTCGGTGGTTTGCCGCCGGATGCCCTCGAGGGCGCTGGCGCCGAGTGGGCGCAGATCATGCGCGATCGACTCGGCCGCGAACCAGATGCCTACTCCTCCTACACATTCCAGGCTGCCGTGGTGGCCCTGAATGGTATCGACAAGGCTGCCAATAAGGACCGCGCTGCGATCCTGGATGCCATGTTCGCCACCAAGGACTTCCAGGGCCTGTCCGGTAGTTGGAGCTTCACCGAAACCGGTGACCCGGATACCGCCCAGCTCACGGTAAACGTGGTTGAAGGCGGCGTGATCAAGTTCCAGGAAATGATTACCCCACCGGAGTAACCATTCAGGACATTTCTGCTCAGTTTTATCAATGCGGACCGGGGAAACCCGGTCCGCATTGATAAAGCCCGCCGGCACCTGGGTGAGGAGGCGCGGCGGGTAATCGATTACAGGGGTTGGGACGTAACGATGAATTGGACGTTGTTCTTTCAAATGCTGATCATCGGTGTCGCTACCGGATCACTGATCGCTTTGATCGCTCTGGGCTATACCCTGGTGTATGGCATTGTGGAGTTGATCAACTTCGCCCACGGCGAAGTATTTATGATGGGCGCATTCCTCTCGGCCACCGTCATCGGCCTTACGGGTGTCACCAGCGAGAGCCCCTATGCGCAAATTGTGGGGGTCTTGTTACTGGCCATCGTGGCAAGCATGATCTTCTGTGCGGCGATCAATTCGTTCATTGATCGCGTAGCGTATCGGCGGTTGCGTAACGCTCCCCGGCTGGCGCCATTGATTGCAGCTATTGGATTCAGCTTTATTCTGCAAAACCTGGCGATCTATTGGAAAGGTCCCAATCCCATTCTTGCCCCCAAGATCTTGCCCACGGAGTTCAGCACCTACAACGTGTTCAAACGATGGGGGATTTTTGGTGACTATTTTGACGACAAATTTATCCGCCTGATGGCGAAGGACCTGATGGTGGTGGGGATTACCGTTCCCCTGCTGTTTGGCATGAGTTGGTTTGTCTACCGCACCCGCATTGGTAAAGCGATGCGCGCGACCGCGCAGGATCGCGAAGCTGCGGCCCTGATGGGTATCGATATCAATCGCACGATTATGGTCGCATTCCTGTTGGGTGGGGCCCTCGCCGGAGCTGCCGGCACGATCGCATTGGTCTATAACAACTCCGCCCGCTTCTCGATGGGCTTCCAGTACGGCTTGTTCGCCTTCACTGCGGCGGTGCTTGGTGGTATCGGTAACCTCGCCGGTGCTGTCACCGGTGGCATCCTCATCGGGCTCATCTGGGCGATTAGCGATGGCTGGATGCCCACAGTTGTTCCCGGTTGGGGAGCGCAGTGGACCAACATCGTCATCTTCTCGATCCTGGTGTTGGTGCTCGTGTTTCGACCGTCCGGCCTCTTCGGCGCTACCACGACCGAAAAGGTCTGATACAGAAAGGAGCAACCAGCATGGCAGTTTCTTCCGTTCAGGCCAGGGCCGAAGCGTTTTTCGCCGAACGACGCGAAGAGAATTTCGATCGTCTCAAGAAGGTACTTTTCGGCACGGTCATTATTTCGATCTATCCGCTTATCGATAACGTCCTTGGGCTTGGTCTCCTGCCGACGTTGATCCCGATTATCATGTACGCCCTGCTTGCCATGGGCCTCAACATCGTGGTGGGATACGCTGGCCTGCTGGATATCGGCTACGTCGCGTTCTTCATCATCGGTGTGTACGCCCAGGCGTTCCTCACCTCGCCCAACTCGATCTTTGTGCGCAATGGCTACGTACCGGAGTTTGTACAGAACTTCTGGGTGGCGATGTTCTTCTCCTGGATCCTCGCCGCGATCTTCGGTGTCTTGATTGGCGCTCCAACCCTACGGCTGCGCGGTGATTACCTCGCCATCGTCACCCTGGGGTTCGGCGAGATCGTGCCCGATTTCTTCACCAATGCCTCTACCATCACAGGTGGCCCACGAGGCATTGGCCAAATCTCCAAGCCACCCACAATTCCGCTTCCGGGTGGGAACGAGATCAAGTTTTCGACCAACGATCATGTGGAATGGTTCTACTTGCTGCTGCTTGTAGGCTTGCTCAGCGTATTTATGATTACCCGCCTCTACGACTCCCGCATGGGTCGCGCCTGGCAGGCCATCCGCGAGGATGAGATCGCCGCCGCCAGCGTCGGCATCCATCCGGTCACGACCAAGCTCTGGGCATTCGCGCTGGGCGCATCGTTCGCGGGGTTCGCGGGCTCGGTGTATGCCGGTTACGTGCAAGTGGTCTATCCGGATCAGTTCCAGTTCTCACTGTCGATCCTTATACTGGCGATGGTGATCCTGGGAGGTATCGGCAATATCTACGGCGTATTGGCTGGTGCATTGATCATCGGCACGTTCGATCGCATCCTCGCGACCAAGTTAACCGGCCCAATGAACTCGCTTGGCCAGCAGATGGAGAGTTGGCCCGGTATCCTGGGAGACTTGGGCGGATTCTTCTCCACCCACTCGCTGACATCCGACCGGTTCCTTATTTTCGGCCTTGCTCTCGTGCTGGTGATGGTGCTGCGGCCAGGTGGCTTGTTCCCAAGCAAGCAACGCGCCGCCGAAATGCAGGGCGACGACGACAATTTCGAATTCGACGAATACGAAACCAACCAAACGCTGCGGGCAGCGCGTGGCAAGGAGGCCTGATATGGCAGAACTGACAACGCCAACTGCCACACAGGCAGCAACCGCACCATCGGACATCATGCTGGAAACACGCGGGCTCACCCAAATTTTCGGTGGTCTTGTGGCTGTGGATGCAGTGGATCTGAAGATCGAGCGGGGATCAATTACCAGCGTGATCGGCCCGAACGGTGCCGG
>DJVD01000099.1 GCA_002440805.1 Chloroflexi bacterium UBA6265 | reverse complement strand
CATATGCAGAGCGACATCTTCGAAGTGAAGCGGTATGGTGACATCACCATCAGTGACGCCCGTCTGCACGTACTGGGCGCAGGGAAACGATTTGACATGAAATCTCGAAAGATGTTGTCGGATTAGTCGTTCCGGTTCGTTCTCTCTATTCGATCCAAACACGCGGTGCAACGAAGCCTCGCCCTTTCTTAACGGCGAGGCTTTGGTGTACAAAACAGATACAAATTGAATACAACGTCGACCATCGGCGGCTGGCCGAAGAAGAGGAGCCCGGATGCTGAAGATTTTGCAAACCACTGTCTATCGAGGCCCGAATGTGTGGGCCCGCATGCCGGTAATCCACTATGTCCTCGATATCGGCGAGCTGGAAGACAAGCCGACCAACAAAATCCCGGGCTTTTACGAGCACATTACCGAACTGCTCCCTTCGCTCTATGATCACGGATGCTCGCTCGGTCGACCCGGTGGATTCCTGCAGCGGATGCGCGAGGGTACCTGGATGGGTCATGTGCTGGAGCATGTGGCCCTGGAGTTGCAAAATCTCGCTGGCGGCGAAGTGGTTCGCGGCAAGACACGTGGGGCCGGTGAACGCGGCATTTACAATGTGGTGTTCCAGTACGAGCAGGAAGATGTCGGCCTGGCCGCCGGGCAGCTTGCCTTGCGCACGCTGAACCACATCATCTATGGCACCGAGCCAGACCTCGATTTCATCCGCGAACACGAAGAGAACGTTATCAAGGTCGCCGAACGGCTCGCCTATGGGCCAAGCACGGGCTCGATTGTGCAGGAGGCCGTGCGCCGCGGCATCCCGGCAATTCGCCTCGACCCGCAGCGATCGTTTGTGCAGCTGGGTCACGGCAAGTTCCAGAAACGCATTTGGGCGACCGTTACATCCGAAACGCCCAACATCGCCGTAGAGGTTGCCAGTAACAAGGAGCTCACCAATCGCCTGATGCATGAAATCGGCATTCCGGTGCCGAGGTCACTGGTGGTGCGGTCGGTTGATGAAGCTGTGCGCCAGGCAAAGCGGCTTGGGTATCCGGTGGTGATTAAGCCGCTGGATGGCAACCATGGTCGTGGCGTGTTCATCAATCTCACCAGCGATGAAGAGGTGCGCGAATTCTACCCATCGTGTTTGGCCGAAGCGCGTGGCAATGCCATCATTGTGGAAACGTTCATCCCCGGCCGTGATTACCGCATCCTGGTGGTGAATAACCAGGTGGTTGCGGTTGCCGAGCGCGTGCCCGCCCATGTGAAGGGAGACGGCCGCCACACGGTGCAGCAACTGATCGACATCACCAATGCCGATCCACGCCGCGGTGTTGGCCATGAGAAGATCCTCACCCGTATCACTGTTGATAGCCAGACTATGGAAGTCCTGGATCGCGATAATCGCACGCTGGATACCATTCCAGCCGATGGCGAGTTCGTGCAACTTAAGCTCACCGGCAACATGAGTACCGGCGGCACCTCGATCGATCGCACGGACGATATTCATCCTGATAACATCGAGATATCCCGCCAGGCGGCAATGGTTGTTGGCCTCGATATCGCGGGCATCGATTTCATTACCGAAGATATCGCCGAGTCCGCACGCGAGCACGGGGCTGCGATCGTCGAAGTGAATGCGGGCCCCGGTTTCCGTATGCACACGAATCCAACCGAAGGTCACCCTCGCCACGTAGGACGGGCAGTGGTGGACATGATGTTCCCGCGTGGAGCGGATTCACGGGTGCCAATTGTGGCCGTTACTGGCACCAACGGCAAAACAACAACCTCTCGCATGATCGGTCACATCATGAAGGTGAGTGGCCGCACGGTCGGGCTCACCACCACCGATGGCATATACATCGATGGAACCCAGATCCTTTCAGGCGATATGAGTGGACCAACCAGTGCCCGGATGGTGCTGAAGAACCCGACAATCGACTATGCGGTGCTGGAAACTGCCCGCGGCGGCATCCTCCGCTCGGGTCTTGGCTTCGATCGCTGCAACATCGGTGTGGTCACCAATATCGCCGCCGATCATCTTGGCCTTAAGGGAATCGATTCGCTTAACGAACTTGCACGCGTGAAGGAAGTGGTGGTCTCCAGCGTCCTGCGTGATGGCGCCAGCGTGCTAAATGCCGATAACGAATACACCGTTGGCATGACGCGTGTCGCTCGCGGAGAGATTATTTTCTTCAGCATGGATGAAGAGAACCCGGTGATCGGCGATCACATCCGCGCCAAGGGCCGAGCCGTGGTGCTGCGGCAAACGCGCCAGGGCGAAATGATTACGATCATTGAGAATCGCCGCGAAACGTCGCTGCTCCTGGCATCGCAGATTCCGGCAACGATGGAAGGTCGGATTCGCGTCAACATTGAAAACGCAATGGCGGCTGCCGCTGCCGCGTTGGCCGATGATGTCAATCTCGATTACATCCGCCTCGGCCTGCGCACCTTTAACAACAGCTTTGCCAACACGCCTGGTCGGTTCAACCTGCTCGACCTGGGAACGAAACGGGTGCTGATGGACTATTGCCACAATGTCGCCGGGCTGGAGAGTATCGCTGACTTTGTGAAGCGGATGGATGCCGAGCGCACGGTCGCCGTGATCAGCCTGCCGGGAGATCGATCTGAAGCAGACATGCAGGCATTCGGATCGCTGGCAGGGCGCACGTTCGACAAGATCATCATTCGTGAAGACGACAACACACGTGGTCGCGCTCGCGGAGAGATCGCCGAAGCACTCCGCGTCGCAGTCGAGAGCACAGGCAAGGATATGGCCGACGTACAGATCGTGCTCGACGAGATGGAAGCATCGCAAATTGCCGTGGATACATCGCAGCGGGGCGACCTGGTCGTGTTGCTGATCGACAAGCCGGCTGCGGTCTGGGAGCAACTCACTGGTCGACCGCCG
Source organism: Chloroflexi bacterium UBA6265 (assembly GCA_002440805.1). GTDB lineage: Bacteria > Chloroflexota > Chloroflexia > Thermomicrobiales > UBA6265 > UBA6265. Next base: position 1,388 of record DJVD01000099.1, on the reverse strand, counting down.
GCATAAATGGTCTAGGTATTCGATCCGGGGAGTTCGCTCTCCGGATCGTTTGCGTTAACCAGCCTGTGGGTAAGTTGCGGCACCATGCGGGCAGCTCCAATGGCGGCCATAATCGTGCCCACCCCGCCAATGATCACTGCGAGCGGGGCACCCATCCCGCTGGCCATCGCGCCGGCGCGGAACTCGCCGAGTTGCGGTCCCCCCATGGCGAACATGGAGTGCGCGGAGGCGATGCGGCCGCGATAGTTATCCGGCGTGACCAGATTGCGAATGGTGTGACGGAGCGCCATCGAGATTGAATCGGCAGCGCCGGTACCGCCCAGGAAAAGAAGTGCCAGCCACAGCGTGCTGGTGGCGCCAAAACCGACAATGCACACTCCGTAGGCGATCACACACGCCACCATCCCCAGTCCCGGACGCACCGGCATGCGCAACATGCTGAATACCACACTGCCAATCACCGCACCGGCCGCGGGCGCACTCAGCAGGAGGCCCAGGCGATTAGGTCCCCCACCAAAGATCTCATCGGCGAAAATCGGGAGCAGGTTGGTAAAGGCACCGAAGAATGTGGCGATGAAATCGAGGCCCATCACGGCGAGCAGGATTGGCGTTTGCCACAGGAAAACGAACCCGGCCTTGATTGCGGTGAGGCCACGCTCGCGTTGCGGCACCACTTCCGGGCGCGTGCGAATGGCGAGCGCAGCGCCAATCACGGCAACGAAACCGATCGCATTCAAACCGTAGACCAGTGCCAGTGATGTTTGCGCGATCAGAATGCCGCCTATTGCAGGACCGATCACCATCGCCGCCTGCATGGCCAGGTTCGCCATGGTCGCCGCCCCGGCAATTTCGTGACGCGGTACCAGGTTGGGAATCAAGGCCTGACGTGCCGGTCCGGCAAGAGCGTTCAACGCTGACGAAGCGAAGGTCACCGCATAGATGACGGCAAGGGTGTCCAATTCGGAGATCGTCGCGATTACGAGCGCTGCGGAGGAAAGCATAAGCGCGAGGTGCGTGTAAACCAGTATCATGCGGCGGTCGCGCTGATCGGCGATCACGCCGCCGAAAAGCCCAAAGAGAATGACCGGTGCAAACCGCACCAGGCCCAACACACCGAGGAGGAGCGCATCGCCTGTCAGCTCATACACGTGCCAGGTGATAGCCATGCGCTGGATTTGCCAACCGAGGATTGAGAGCGTGTCGGCCATCCAAAGCTTGCGGAAATCGGCGTGGCGAAGGGTAGAGAACGCGTTGTTGACTGGCACGAATCGGTTCCCTCACCTGCCGACGGTTGGCGCACATAGATCGATTCTTTCACAGTTGCATAACCGGGTCAAAGCCGGCCGGTGTCCTTCGCGCCTTTGCCGTATCCTAGTACGTTGATACGC
>DJVD01000282.1:2461-3976 GCA_002440805.1 Chloroflexi bacterium UBA6265 | reverse complement strand
GGTGGCAATCGCCGCTTCCGGGCCGATGGCACCCCAATCAACAGCGAGGGCCGATCCGCCCGCGGCGGACAACGCCCTGATCGCATGGAGAGTCAATCATCTGATGGGGTTCGTCGACCCGCGCGCAGCGGACCGGGTCGATTCCGATCCGATGGACCATCTGCCGATGGCAACCGACGACCAGGTTCGAGTGGACAGCGCCCGTACCGCGGTGACGGCCCATCGGGAGAAGGCGATCGCCGCCAGCGCCCGGGAGAATCGCGTCCCTGGCGAAATGATGGTCCGGCTGCAGAAGGTGACCGCCGATCGGGCCCGAGCCGACCACGACAATTTCGCAACGAGGGAGCATCTGGCGACGGCGATCGCCGATCCGCCCCTGCTCGACCTGGTCAGTTCCGCAACGATGGTCCCCGGTCCGAGGGTTCCGGCCGCCCGGGTGCAGGCGGACAGCGCCGCTTCCGTAACGAGGGCGCACCAGTAGAGATCGATCGCCGCAGTCGGATGGATCACCGCCGTCCCCAGGATGATGGCGATGAGGTTCGCGGACCGCGTCCGGCCCGGCAACGCTCAGTGGGCATGCAGATCCGCGGTGATCTCTTGTACGGTCGCAATGCCGTGCGCGAATCGCTGCGAGCAGGCAAGCGTGATCATCGTCGCCTGTTCATCGCCGAGGGCGTTCGTGAAGACGAGCGCATCAATGAGACGGTCGAATTGGCGAAGTCGATGGACGTGCTGGTCGAGCGCGTACCGCGCATGCTGCTGGACGACCTCACCAAGGGTGGCAATCATCAGGGCGTGGCGATGGAAGCCGGCGAGTTCCCGTATACGGAGCTTGAAGACATCATTGCCGCAGAAGGCACCATCCTGATCATGGATCACCTCAACGATCCGCAGAATTTCGGTACCCTCATGCGTGCAGCCGATGCGGCTGGCATTGCCGGTATCGTGTTGCCGCAAGATCGCTCGGTGAGCGTATCACCAGCGGTGGTCAACTCATCCTCGGGTGCTGTTGAGCATTTGCGCGTGGCGATGACGCCGAACCTGGCGCGGGCGCTGGACAAGATCGAGGAATCGGGCCGATGGATTGTTGGTTTGGATGAAGACGAAACCGCCAGCGATATCTTCACCACCACTGTGCCAACGCCGGTGGCGCTGGTACTGGGTGCAGAAGGCAGTGGCCTCAGCCCGATCGTGCGCAAGCGATGCCAGGTGATCCTCCGATTGCCAATGCGTGGACATGTGGATTCGTTGAATGCCGCCACGGCGGGCTCGATTGTGTTGTACGATCTCCTCCGCCGCGAACTCACAGAGGATTAGGTTTGACGAAGGTGCACCACAGTCGCACCATCCCCACCTTCCGTCGGCCCGGCTGTTTCGGCTCTTGCCACAGCCGGGCTGTCCTTTAACAGGTCCCGCACAACAGTTCGCAGGGCACCGGTTCCCTTGCCGTGAATCACCCGCACAAACGGCATTCCAAGCAGATAGGCGTCGTTAACGTAGCTATCGACGATCGTT
>DJVD01000282.1:0-2439 GCA_002440805.1 Chloroflexi bacterium UBA6265 | reverse complement strand
TGCCGCTCGCGGGCGATTGAAGCCGATGAGGCGACCTGGCCCGATTGGCTCGATTTCCCCACTTTCTCCAGTGAGGACACAGGCTGCCGAACTTTCATGCTGCCCATTAGCACCTCAGCATTGTTGCCATCGATGCTCACCACATCGCCCAGTTCATCGAAGGCCATGATTCGCACCCGATCTCCGGGTTTGATCGTCCCCCGCTCCACTTGCACCTGCGGCAACTGCTGCTGCTTGCGTTTGGCGACCTCGCGTACCTGCTCCTCGGCAGCCTTGATGCGGCGCGCTGTTTCAACCCGATCAATGGGAGATACGACGCCAGCGCGACGGGCACGATCGATTTCCCGCGCGGCCTCTCGCGCTTCCTGGAGTTCAGCCTCCACTTCGGCGATCGCCTCGGCACGGGCTCGCCGCTTGATCTCCTCCGCCTCCCGCAATACACGGGCTGCGCGACGACGCAATTCGCGCGCATCCTCATCGGCCAATCTGGCCTTGTTCAATTCCGTTGTGATGTCGTCACGTCGTGACCGGATATCGTCAATCAACTGGGCGGCATCTTCATCGTCTGGATCGAGCAATGCGCTTGCCTGATCGACGACACGCTTTGGCATCCCGAGTCGCGATGCGATCGAAAGTGCATTGGACTTGCCGGGCACACCGATCATCAATCGGTATGTCGGCCGCAGGGAGGCGACATCAAATTCCACGCTGGCGTTCTCGACCCCCCGCGTGGCATAGGCAAAGGCCTTCACCTCCGAATAATGGGTGGTCGCGATCACCATGCAGCGCTTGCTGAGCAGGTCGTTAATGATCGCCCGCGCCAGTGCCGAGCCCTCTTGCGGATCGGTGCCGGCTCCAACTTCGTCCAGCAATACCAGGCTATCGCCATGCACTTTCTCCAGCATGCCGATGATATTGGTGATGTGCGAACTGAATGTACTGAGGCTCTGTTCGATGCTTTGTTCGTCGCCAATGTCAACGTAGATTTCCGGGAACACACTGATTACCGAGGTCTCATGCGCCGGAATGAACAGTCCGGTCTGCGCCATGACCGTCAGCAAGCCAACGGTCTTGAGTGCCACCGTCTTGCCACCCGTGTTTGGACCCGTAATCAACAACACCCGGAACTTTTCGCCAATTTCGAGGCTGATGGGAACCACCGTTTCCGGATTGAGCAGTGGATGCCTGGCGGAATCGAGACGAATGTACTGGGTAGCGTGCTGTGGGTCTTCACTGCGCACGCGCTGGCCGCGCGGGGCGCGATAAACTGATGGTTTTGTCGCCTCCATCCGTTCGGCCAATCTCGCCTTGGCCATTGCCAGGTCGATCGAGGCCAACGCCTCCACCATGCGATCGATGGCTGGCCGATTATCGCCAATGACACCGCTGAGTACATCGAGGATGCGATCGACCTCGCGTTGCTCCTCAATTTGTTGCTCGCGCCAGCGGTTGTTGAGCTCAACAACATCGAATGGTTCGATGAAAAGTGTCTGGCCGCTGGCCGAGGTATCGTGGACGATGCCCTTGATCAACCCGCGGGAATCGGATCGCACCGGGACAACATAGCGACCGTCGCGCATCGTGATGATGTTTTCCTGCANNGAGTGCGCTACCCGCACTGCCTGGCGAATGCGCGCCAGGGCTGGACTGGCACCGTCCAACACGTCCCCGCGCGGCCCGATGGTGCGGGCCAGTTCGGCTTCGAGCGTACTGAAGTTCTCAATCGATTCGGCAAACTCCAGCAGCTGCGAATACCGCTCCGCAGCATCCGGCAGGCGGCGAAAGTGGTTTCGTACGTCACGGGCCGCGCGCATGGTGTCCATCAGCATCAGGAATTCGGCAGGCTGCAGGCGGAAACCGCGCTCGGCCTTGGCAACGTTCTCGCGGATGTCGCGGGCACCGCCAATGGTGAATGCCGGGAACTGCACCAGCAGATGGGCGGCCTCAGCCGTGGTCGCCAACATCGATTCCACTTGCAGTGGATTTCCGGATGGGCGAAGCTCGCGCGCCCGCACAGCTGCCACGGAATACCGGCACTCCCGTGCCAATCTGTCCAGCACGGTTTGAAATTCGAGTTTGGCCAGGGTGTGTTCTGAAATCATCAAACAATCTCGGAAATCCCGATATACGCGGGAACGAAGGGAAGATATCTCGAACAGATGATCTGATTTTTCTTGACACGAACAAGTGTTCGAGAATATACTCGAGGTGTCGATATGTCACGAGCCACCCCGCCAGGCTCTGCGCGATGATGAGGCCCAGACCATGAAGAAACTCTCTGAACGCCAACAAGCTGTCCTTGATTATATCTCGGCATTCCTCGATCAGAATGATTACCCACCCACGATCCGGGATATCAAGAACGAGCTGGATATCTCTTCCACCAGCGTGGTCGATTACAACCTCAAGGTGCTGGAAGAACGTAACCTGATTCGCCGC
>DJVD01000088.1 GCA_002440805.1 Chloroflexi bacterium UBA6265 | reverse complement strand
GGCACGGCATAGCTATCTGCCTCGCCATAGGCAAAACCAATCCATTCCACCAACTTCGATCTTCGCAAGACCGATGGAATGACCTGGCCATGCAACACCATCTTCGTTTGGCGACGCTGCTCGCCCCAGGCACGACCTGCCGCATCATAGGCGGCGCGCGTGTCCGGTACCTGCAGCATGATGTCGATGAAGTCGTTCGTGCTGAATTCGTCACCTTCCAATTTGCGCAGCAGATCTTCTATATAAGGAAACAGCTTCTCAACAAGGTCATCAACCGTGACCCCGTTTGGGCCAGTATCGTGATCCTGAATACTCACAAGGCTCTCCTCGATCTAGGTCAATTCGTCGCCAGATCTTAATGATACGTAGCTTTCATAACGAGGCTGAGTTATGTCGCCACGTTCAACTGCAACCTGCACAGCGCACCCTGGCTCATGGGTGTGGGTGCAATCCTGATAGAAACACTCTCCGAGATAGGGACGAAATTCAACGAAATACGAATCCAGGTGATCGGCATCGATTGCGTGCATTGCCAGGGCACGCATACCGGGGGTATCCGCCACCCAGGTGTCATCGTCTATCTCATACAGTCGTGAACCGACCGTGGTGTGGCGGCCCTTGCCGGTGGCATCGCTCACTTCGGCGGTGTCGCGACGGTGATGGGGATCAATCGCATTAAGGATTGTGCTCTTCCCCACGCCCGAGGGACCCGCGACCGCCGTGGTTTTGCCTTGCAGCACTCGCCGCAGTTCTGCCACGCCCTGGCCCGTATGCGCACTCAGCACGTGGACAGGATAGAGGGTTCGGTAGGCCCCAAACATCTCCTCGATATGCTGAGGTGTGGCCAATTCTGCCTTGTTCACCGCCAGGTGGATGGGAATGTCCTGCATTTCGGCAAGGATGATGAATCGATCCAACATCCGCACGTGCGGCTCGGGATCCGTAATGGCGAAGGTAAACAACACCTGGTCAGGATTTGCCAAAATTACCTGCTCGGTATCACGGGTATGACGCGCAGTGCGAACAAGTGCGGCTGATCGCGGCTCCACCATTTCGATCACCGCTTCGTCATCGGGCAGATCGGTAATCCATACCCAGTCGCCAACAGCCACAATATCCGTGCGCCGTTTGTTGCGCTTCAGTTGCCCCTTCATCGTCGCGATCACCGTCGCGCCCGCGCGGGCATCCTTTACCGGCTTCACTTCGTACCAGAGTCCGTGGGCCCGCACCACCTTGGCCCGATGGCTGCCGGCAGGTGGCGTTCCCATGTTGCGTGCACTATCCGGAAGATTGATTGATGAACGTGGTGGTCTGGGTTTGGGCAAATGTTACTCCTGGAAACGCGCTTGACAGACTTGACGTGCTTGCTATGCTTACGTAATAGAAGTGACCTTCCAAAAGGTACCTTCGTATGACTGACACTTCGATTCTTTGCCGGAGGCAAGAACCAATGGTTACTACTGTTCCACTGATCACAATGACGACCGACGCTGTTGACCAGCTCAAGGGCTTTCTTGCCGATCAGGGCACCCCGGATCACGCACTGCGCGTGTTCGTGGCCCCAGGCGGCTGCTCCGGCCTTCAGTATGGCATGACGATCGACGAGACATCCGACGAGGGTGACGAAGTGATCGAAACCAACGGCGTCAAGGTGCTGGTCGATAATTTCAGCGCCATGTACCTCAAGGGTGCCGAAATTGATTTCGTCAACTCCCTCATGGGTGGCGGCTTCACGGTGAAAAACCCGAACGCCGTTGCCGGTTGCGCTTGCGGCCACAGCTTCGATACGGGCGACGATGCCGCCGAAACAGCCCAGAGCTGCGGTTGCGGCGACTAGGCCACCTCGCCCCAAACTGGAAATCACGAAACCCGGCGATAATTCGCCGGGTTTCTGCTCTTTTAGCGACACCCCTGCCAGAACCGGTGCGCCGGGGGTTTACTTCCAACGCCGTTTCGTGTAATGTAGGGTGTCTCGGGCAAACTTGCACGAGGCCCGGGTTCTTGTTGACCGCAACACTTTATGAGCGTCGGTCATTTCCCAGATTCACTCCAACGTGTTGCATATGATGGCGTGATTTTTGCTTCGGCAAGTATAACGCATCAGGCTGAGTCCGGTGATTTGACCGCCCGGGCCCCGATCTCCTACGGGAGTTGTGCAGCACCAATCTCCGGTCGCTTTGAAAACACGCGCACAATGGTGTGTTGCGATGATATGAGAACTGCCAGCTCTTCTCAGAAAGGATCCACCTCTCCATATGTCCACTTATGATGTCTCCAAGATTGACCAGCTCACGCGTGATGGTGAGGAACGACCAGATGTTCCAGAAGAAATCACTACGCAGATGGAGCCACAGGACGACAAAGAGGCCGACCTGGAACGCGATCTTGATGTACTTCAGAAGCTCGATCCAAACTTCATCAACGATCCGGTTCGTCTCTACCTGCGTGAAATCGCCGAAACACCCCTCTTGACTCACGCCCAGGAAATCGACCTAGCCAAGCGGGTTGAAGATGGCGATCTCATGGCCGTACAGCAGTTTGTGCGTGCCAACCTTCGCCTGGTGGTCAGCATTGCCAAGCGCTACGTGAACCGTGGCCTGACGCTGCTCGATCTCAT